>NZ_JAJDML010000089.1:0-7415 GCF_020594215.1 Blautia sp. DFI.1.216 | reverse complement strand
AGCATATTTTGTTGAAGTTTCTTTATATTTTATTTTATCTAGCACAACAAGTTAACTTAAATAATTTGCCAATGGAAAAGAATGATAAACCGAACAATTTAAGGGGATTCTGCACGATCACGCTGGAGGATATTTTCTGTCTGAAAAACATTGCCCATTCTATCAATGCAGCATTTAAAGAAGACTGGGAGAGGGCTGTCATGGATGAGTATCAGAAAAAGCTGAATTATATCCGTGATCGGAAACAACAGCAGAGAACCGGAAGATAACAGGGATATTGTTTAAAATAAAGGGAGAGTGCCATTATGGGTGATGGTAGATCTGGGACTGCTATAATAAGAATTTTTTTAGAACAATCATAAGATAAAATATAAAAAATATCAATAAACTTTGTTTTTTTGTTTAAGATAATCGTTATACATTATATAGAGATAAATGGTTGATGCATTTTAGGAGAAAATTTGTGTTTGAAAATAAAAAAATTCAAAATTTATTTTTGAATGAAGAAAAAGTAGAAGATTTGATACGGAGATATTATTCTGATATATACAAATATTGTTTTTTTCATCTTGGGAATAGGGAAACAGCAGAGGATATTACTCAAGAGGTTTTTTTGAAATTTTTAAAAAGCCTTGATAGTTATCGTGAATATGGGAAATTAAAAAATTATTTATATGTAGTGGCAAAAAATACAATAAGAGATTTTCAGCGAAAAAAATACGAAATAACAGAGGAACCAGAAGTGGAAGCTTCTTGCGATGGAGCGTTAGATAATATTCCATTACAGATAGATATATGGCGAGAAATACAGATGTTAGATCCATTAGATAAGGAATTGATTATATTACGATATTATCAGAATTTTAAAGTAAAAGATATTGCTCAAATTGTAAATATTCCGCCTTCAACTGTGGGGTATAAAATTAAAAAAATAGAAAAAATATTAAAAAACAGATTAGGAGATATAGGATATGAGAGATAAAGCGTTGAAGAAAAAATTGCAACAATTACATATACCACAATATGATGAATATAAATTGGAAAAAGTTATTGTCGAAGCAAAAAAAATAGATTTGTTTTCAGGAAATCAAAGAATGACAAATACTGAATTTTTTTTGAACCAGCTGGGGTTTATTAGTAAAAAAGTATGGAGTTTAAAGGCGTTTTTTTCAATTTCTATATTATATTTGATTTTAGCAAAGGATGTTTACAGTAATAACTGGGTGTGGACGTTAATAGCAACAACAGGTCCTATTTTATGTTTGTTTAATGCTAAAGAAATATGTAATGTATTTCAACCTGGAATGTTTGAAATACAAATGGCTACAAAACATTCATTTAGTAAAGTTTTAATGATCCGTCTAATCGTTTTCGGTATTTTTGACCTTCTTTTTCTGATTTGTAGTACTATAATACTATCGCTTGTAAAGGAAACGGTAATATGGCAGATTATTCTATACGGAATAGTTCCTTATGAAATAATGTGTTTTGGCTGTATGTACATTTTAAATAAATGTCATGAAGAAAACATTCTACTATATTCAACGACGTGGGGAATATGTTTAAGTAGTAGTATTATTATATTGAAAATATCGGGAGTGGAATTATTTGCAACATGTTATTTTGCTATTTGGTTAGTGTTTGGACTAATTGCAGTTAGCGGTATTGGTGTGGAAATAAAACAGTTATTAAAAAAAACAGGAGGGAATTTGAATGAGATTAGTAATGGAACATTTATCTAAGCAATTCAAAAATAGAATTGCTGTTGAAAGTATTGATACAGAACTTAGAGAAGGCGTTTATGGCTTTTTAGGAGCCAACGGTGCAGGAAAAACAACCCTAATGCAAATGATTTGTGGAATTATTGAGCCGACAGCAGGTGAAGTGAAAATTAACGGTGAAAATAATATACAGATGGGGGAACGATTTAGAGATATGTTGGGTTATTTGCCACAAGAATTTGGGTATACACCAGGTTTTACCGCTAATGATTTTATGTTATACATTGCTTCAATTAAAGGATTACCTCCTAGATTCGCAAAAAGAAAAACAAAAGAATTATTAAAACTTGTGAATTTAGAAAAAGATGCAGGTAGAAAAATCAGGACTTTTTCAGGAGGAATGAAAAGACGGCTTGGTATTGCGCAAGCACTATTGAATGATCCTAAAATATTGATTTTAGATGAACCGACAGCAGGACTGGATCCTAAAGAACGTGCTTATTTTAGAAATATTATTGCGGAAATGTCAAAGGACAAAATCATTATTATATCTACACATATTGTGTCAGATATAGAATATATTTCAGATCAAGTATTGATCATGAAAAAGGGAAAATTTATTTTACAAGGTCCAGCCGACGAATTGTTGAAAGAGGTAAAAAATGAGGTATGGTCGTGTAGAGTGCCTAATAATCAATGGAGTAATTTTGAAAGAACACATTGTATTGCTAATTCGCATGTAATGAAAGAAGTTATAGAAGCAAGAGTTATTTCTACGTCATCCCCAATAGAGGGTGCGATAATTGTAGAACCAACTTTGGAGGATTTGTATTTGAAGCTTTTTTCTGATGAGTTACAAGAAGGGTAGTAAATCTAATGAGTGAGATGATTAAATATGAATGGAAAAAAATATGGAAAAGTAGATTAGCTCAACTAGTTATAATTGGTTGTGGATTGTTTTTAGTGTTTTGTGTTTGGGCCAGTATTATGCAAATAAGTGCGACAAATGAAAAAGGTGAAAATTTTTCGGGAATGAGTGCTGTAGAAGTGATGAAGAATACGCAGAAGAAAATAGAATTAACACAGGAAAACGTTAATGATATAGTAGGACGGTATTTAAAATACATTTCAGATCCTGGTACAAATTCAGAAAGCGAAACATATCATTACTTGTCAGAAGAAGTATATAGAACGTTTTATCTTCCGAACAGAGAGTTATTGAGTTTAGTTACTAATGTATATAGAGAACCGGGAAGCGGTAGTAGTATAAAAGAAGTTTTGGAAGAAAATGTTGGGAAAGATTTTCGGAAAGCACAAATAAAAAGAGACATTGCATATATAAATTTGCAAAAAGAACAAGGACGATTGACATCTGGTGAAGCCGATTACTGGAAAGAAAAGATAGGAAATTTGCAGGAATATCAATATGGTTATCACAAGGGATGGAGTATGATTTTAGATACATTAACATGGCCTGTGTTAATTATGATGCTGATTTGTATAGGAATTGCACCAATATTTGCTGGTGAATATCAGTCTAAATGTGATTCATTAATTTTATGCATGAAATATGGAAGAAGTAAGTTGATTTTGGCAAAGATTATTTCTGGATGGTTATATGCAACAGGTGTTTACTGGGGAATAACATTGATCTATTCAAGTATCTATATGATTTTTTTAGGAACACAAGGTGCAGATTTACCTATTCAATTAAAGTATCCAGCTATGTCTGTCGGATATAATCTTACAATGGGAGAAGCGGTAGGAATAACATTATTATTGGGATATTTCTTTACATTAGGAATTATGGGAATAACACTTTTTATGTCGGCTTTATTGAAAAACACTTATGCGGTTATTATTGTCGCATTTCTGTTGATTATAATCCCAACATTTTTATCACTGGATACGGGGGGATATGTGTGGAGCCATGTACTATCTTTACTACCACCTAAAATAGCAGATTTTTCCTTTCAGTCGTATACGGCATATAGTATAGGAAATATTGTGTTGAGTTGGCCGGTTATGGCAATTTTGGTAAATGCAATAGTAGCAGTACTCTGTTCAGTTTTGGGATATATTATTTTCCGGAAACATCAAGTAAATAAATAGCAAAGGTTTCAGTGGAGAGGCCTCTCCACTGTGTCTAGGGAATATTCCCTAGACACAGTGATATAAGGATGTGAGGGATTGAGAAAAGAAAAAAGTCGTATGATAAATAACACTATATACTGCATAAAATATATTTGGAAAATTGACCGTAAATATATTTTATTGATGATAGTAATTTCTATACTTACTAGAGCGTGTATGTGCCGTAATGGTATCGCATTTTCCAGTGCGTTAGGCGACAGTGATAACTGCAGCAACTGCGGTTGCAACTGCTTGCCTTGGAATCATGGCTCTAATGCTTCTACAGCAAGTAATGCAGACAGAGCAAGCGCGTAAATTTGTATGAATAATACGGGAGAAAGGCTGCTTTCATCATTGGGTGAAAGTAGCCTTTCTCCTATTTGTTAGGGCAAAGCCCTGTTTGCCATTGTGGAGTTTTTCGCTGTTCCGAAAAACGGAGCTTTGGAAAAAAATAAACCACCTGCTATGAAGGTGAGACAGTATCTCTATAACTTTTCCAGTTTTTTGCACTTAGGACCATTTCACTTCAGTTCTTCTGGTACCTGTGCTGATCCCACTCCAAATAAAAAACAGAAGTTGAATTTTTATGCCTAAAAGAAATCCAATCCAAGACGTACAGATAAAGAATGGCTGAATCTGATCCAGGAATACCGGTCCAGTGGTCTTTCTGATAAATGCTGATGCCAGGAACATCATATCCACACAAGCAACTTTTATTGCCAGATATGAAGACTCCGACAAAAAGCCTGTAAGATACCTGTATATTACAGCCTATAAGTTAAATATGGAAAAAATCGGACTTACATCTCGCTTAGGGAAAGTAAATATTATGATGTTGAAAAGGGCGAATTTCTTTTCTGCTTCACCGAAAACATCAATAAAATCAAAAACAGACAGGAATGGTTTCAGTCTGATCTGGAAGAAGAGTATCTTCATGAAATCTATCCTCTTTACAGTCCTGGTGAGGAAGATGATGAATATGAAGATGAGGATGGTGAAAAATGTTCTATTATGCGGAACAATGTCTAAGGATAGTGATGTGTGAACAGCAACTGGACAGACGGTGAAAGAGGATTTTCGAAGTTTCGAAGTCTTGTATGTGATGGATAAATATTGTATAGTATAGGTATTGGCATTTATAACGAGATAGAAGAAACGGCAGAAAATATAATATATGAGTGAGGAAGAATGAGAAGGATACAGATTATTGTAAATAATGGAGCGGGTACAGGGCGGGCGCACAGGGTATGGAATGAGACACAGTGTCTGCTTCGGGGATACAAAATAAAATATGAAGCCCATATGACCAGATATGAAGGGCATGCCGCGAAACTGGCTGAGCAGATTTCCCGGGTGAAGGGTGAAGAGCCTGTCTATCTGCTGGTGGTTGGGGGAGACGGTACGATCAATGAAGTCCTGAATGGTATTACTGACTTTGATAAGGTACGTTTGGGCGTGATCCCCACTGGTTCAGGGAATGATTTTGGCAGAAATCTGAAACTGCCGAAAACACCGAAGGAGAGCCTGAGGGAAATCTGTGCCTGTATCAGAAAGGATCAGAGAGGTGAAGCACTTTACAGGATAGATCTGGGGCAGGTAAGCTGGGAAGGCTGTGAGAAGCCGCGGATTTTTGGAATCAGTTCCGGCCTGGGACTGGATGCACTTGTGTGTAAAAAAGCACTTCATTCCAGACTGAAACAGGTTTTAAACCGTTTCCATCTGGGTAAGCTTACATATCTTGCATTGACGGTGCAGTCTCTTTTTACCATGGAGACAGCCAATGCAAAGGTGGTGACAGAACATGGAGGCTATATTCTTCCGAAGATGATCTTTGCGGCAGCTATGAATCTGCCGGCAGAAGGCGGAGGGGTTCCTATGGCACCTCATGCATCGGTGCAGGACGGTCTGCTCTCGCTTGGCAGTGCATCCGGAATCGCCAAATGGCAGACTTTTTTCCTGCTTCCGTTTCTGGTTGCTGCAAAGCAGGAGCATATTAATGGTTTTACTATCAGAAATGAAAAAGGATTTCGCCTGATTCTGGATAAGCCAATGGTGCTCCATGCAGACGGAGAGTACTGTGCAGATGTGATGAGAGTGGAATTTCGGTGTCTGGAGAAGAAACTGTGGCTGCTGCATGAGCAGAAAGGGGTTATAAGCAGTTAAATATAAATTATAAAATTATATAAGCACATGTTGAGTTTTATAAGACATTAGAGTAGGATATTATTGAAAGTGGATACTTTGAGTAAATATTGTTCTATACATAAATTTTCAAAAATTATAGGCGTATCTGCCCAGACATTACGAAATTGGGATGCCAATGGAAAACTTCATCCGCATCATACTACAGTAAGTGGCTATAGATATTATTCTGATGAGCAACTCAACCAGGTAATAAATGTAAAGCCTAAAAACGCATTACAATTGGATATTGTCGCGTTTCCAGCCATAAACAGAAAGATGATCTGGAACGACAGATTGATAATGTTAAGACATATCTTTTGGCAAAAGGACAGCCATTTGAGATAATAAGTGATATCGGTTCCGGGATTAATTATAAGAAAAAAGTACTTCAGGAATTGATCAGGCGAATATCTCAAAATCAGGTTGAAAAGGTTGTTGTTTTATATAAAGACCGGCTATTACGATTTGGTTTTGAGCAGATAGAATATATCACTTCACTTTATAATTGTGAGATTGAGATCATTGATAATACTGAAAAATCCGAACAGCAGGAACTTGTTGAAGATCTGGTTCAGATAATCACAGTATTCAGTTGTAAATTACAGGGAAAACGAGCGAATATAGCTAAGAAACTTGTCCGTGAACTGATACAGGAGGAAACAGATGGTAAAAGCCATAAAAGTAATGCTGATACCAAACAATGTACAGAAAACTAAGATGTTTCAGTACGCAGGTGCTTCAAGATTTGCTTATAACTGGGCTTTGGCCAGGGAAATAGAAAACTATGAAAAAGGCGGAAAATTCCTTTCAGATGCAGAACTCAGAAAAGAATTTACAAAGCTTAGACATTCTGATGAATATGCATGGTTATTGAGTATTTCAAATAATGTAACCAAACAGGCGATCAAAGATGCCTGTACTGCGTATAAGAACTTTTTTAAGGGTTTGCAGAAATTCCCAAGATTCAAGTCAAAAAAGAGATCAATGCCGAAGTTCTATCAGGACAACGTTAAGATACGCTTCAGTAATACACACGTTAAATTTGAAGGCTTTTCTTCCAGCAGGAAAGCAAATAAACAAAAAATGAATTGGGTAAGGCTTGCAGAACATGGACGTATTCCGACAAATGCTAAATATATGAACCCGAGAATATCCTTTGACGGATTGAACTGGTGGATCAGCGTATGTGTAGAATTTCCTGACTGCAGGGAAATACTTAATGATGACGGAGTCGGCATAGACCTGGGAATCAAAGATCTGGCTGTCTGCTCTGATGGGGCTAAGTATAAGAACATCAATAAGAGTCAGAAAGTAAAGAAATCAGAAAAACAGAAACGCAGATTACAGCGTAGTATCTCTCGTTCTTACGAGAAAAAT
>NZ_JAJDML010000088.1:0-7851 GCF_020594215.1 Blautia sp. DFI.1.216 | reverse complement strand
TTCTTCCAAGATGGAAACCGAAATCATTCTGGTTTGTGGAGATCAGGCTGTATAACGCTGCCGGGATATGTTCTGCTGTGTTTGTAACAGAAAGATCTATATCCGCAGGTGTTTCTGCTGTAATGGAAGTACCGTTGATCTTCCAGATGAAACCATTCTCCATATCGAGATTCAGGGAAATATCTTTGCCTTTTATTTCGGATAAAACAGTGGCAGGAAGTACCTTGGCACCATTCAGGGTAATGGAAATGGTATCTTTTTCTTTGGAAGTCTTGATCAGACCGTTGACAGCATCCCAGCCTTTCTTCTGGAAACTTCCCTCAATATAAGGTTCCCCGTCACCAAGTTTTCCGAGGTTTTTTGTATCCTGATGTTTGCATCGTTTACAGGTGTAAGTTATGATTCCGTCGGTTTCGGCAGTTGGTTCTGTAGTGATAACACCGTTATCATAGTCATGGCCGTATGCGGAAATCGTGGAGCCGTAATAGATGGTTCTCTCGCAGTCGTTACAATAGGTATCTCCGCTGTAACCGTTGGAAGTACAGGATGGAGAGGAGTAGTAGCATCCCACGGTATTTTTGTGTTCACATTCCTTTCTGATGATTGTGTAAGTGAAAGTTTCTTTTTCGTAATTTCCCTTATCACTGCCATTGTAAATTGCGGTAGCAGAATTATTTCCAACCTGTAAATCATTATTTGCATCGTTTGCCTGCCAATTCCAGTTTTGAGGAAGAGAATTAGGATCAATATCTTTTACTTTCTTACAGGACCATGGAACGGAGATTGTGTCTATTGATGGAAAATTTGGTGTTGAGGTTGCTCGCTTGATGATTGCTTGATATTCTTGTGAAGTCCAGGTATCATCATTGGAATTGGAATTGAAATTGGATATCCGTATAAAAATTTTAGTATTTTCTGCTTCCCTTACCGTACTTACAGTAGGAATATTATCGTTAGAATTCAAAATATACCATGTTTGTCCATTATCAACACTGTATTCAATAATACTATTTGGTGGAATTGTACTTTCTTCAATACTGATAACTGGATGAGGATTTCCATCATATTCATCTTTATATGTAGTAATTGTAGGGGTAAGATTAATAGCAAATTTCCAATTGTCGTTTGTTAAATAACCAGAATATGCATTGTAAAAATCGCCCTCTTCTACAGCAGTAATCTTTACAATATAAGTACCAACATCTTTAGGCTCGTTTATCTCGGCTTGCAAATTATCTTCCTTGAAATATTTTACAGTGAAGTTTCCTACACCTTTAATGTTGTTCTTCGTAGTGATGTTAGGAGAGTGTGTGTTTCCATCATAAGTAAACTCAGAACCGTTAAATTCAAAAATATCACTGGTAACATCACGTTTACCTTCACTAAATGTCCCTGAATTTGAATTAAAGATATAACTTTTAGTCTCTTTTTCAACAGTTATAAGATGATCTTCTCCGGTTAGCCATGCATATAGATTTGTATTCGTAGATTCAACCGCTTTATGATTAGATGGTTCCCAGACTTTATTATCTATAGCTACTGATTTAGTTTTTGTATTAGGAATAACGCAGAGATACACTTCAGGGCTTTTAGGGTCGTAGCTACCAGAGCTATCCAAATTCTGGTGAGGAGTGCAACCAACTTGTGCATTTACAGAACCGCCACTAATGGTAATATTATTGCAAGATCCGTAAAGGCCGCCACCAATTCCGGCACCACTCGTGGAACTAGCAGTTACAGAACCACTTTTAATAGTAATATTATTGCAAGATCCGTAATTGCCGCTACCAATTCCGGCACCATGCATAGATTTAGCATTTACGGAACCACTATTAATGGTAATATTATTGCAAGATCCGTGATGGCCGCCACCAATTCCGGCACCATTCATAGATTTAGCATTTACGGAACCACTTTTAATGGTAATATTATCGCAAGATCCCTGATGGCCGCTACCGATTCCAGCACCAAACTTAGATTTAGCATCTACAAAACCACTATTAATGGTAATATTCTTGCAAGATCCGTAATTGCCGCTACCAATTCCGGCACCATACCCACTCCCATCACTACTAGCTTTTAAGATTCCTGTAGTAGTGTCTGAAGCATTGGTTATTATAAGCTGAGCTTCGTTATCTTTCTGTAAACCAGCAGAGCTTTGATTAGTTGTTGTAAGGTTATTTATGCCTGTTAAATAGATAGTAACTGTAGCTTTAACATTATTATTTATTTGCAGTGCCGAACCAGCAGATGTTTTGATATTTACGTTATCAAGATAAATGTTGATGTTGTCTTGCTCTGAAGTATTCGTTCCATCAACCACAATTCTATTTGATGTTTCCGGACTTTTCTTGCATGTGAATTTGTAATCTTCTGCTATATTTATGGTATAAACTCCGTCCGTAACATTAGCATCCTCAGTTAAATCAATTACTCCATTTTGTGCATTTTCCGTAGCAGCCATTGCCTCATCGGGGGTATCGTTAAATTCAGGAGCCTCCTCCGAACTGAATACAAACAAGTCCTCATTTGTCTCTCCTGCTGCTTCCTGCTCCTCATTGGTAAAAATCTCTGGAGTATCTTCCTCAGACACTACATCCGGATTTCCTGAAGTAAATTCCCCCGCAAATATGGTCTGGGGGGGCATATTGGTGGAACACAGTGCAAGCGCCAGAATCCCGGCTAATAACTTTTTCTTCATACGTTCACCTCTCCTTTCTTTATACATGATCTTCTGCGTCTTGACTCTTTTGTTCTCTTTTTCTGAATTTGATACATAATGCGGTAATCACAACTGCCACAGTAAAGGAAATGACAGCCACCAACACATAGCCGCCTGCGCCCTCATGCAGCAGAATTGTGCCGTACATTCCCGTGGCGTTTATTGGCCGGCTTTGCATGATCCCCATTGCCCCCACAAGGGACAGGAACAGCACAGGGCACACAGAACGGACAGACGGCAGACTGTGCGCCGCTCCTGGCGGCAGTGGTATTCATGCATTCGCTTTTTTACCAATTCGATACTCTTTTCTGTATCGTACATGCCTCCAACCTCCTTCCCCAAAAACAGTGTTAAAAGTCTTTCACTTATATAGGTACAAAAAAAGCGAAAAACTCTCACCCGAAAATCAAATTTTTCAAAAAAAATTTGAGAGCTGCCGAAACAGCTCCCAAAAGAGAAAAAAACAGGTTATATTATTGTATCGAACTGCGGAAGATCAAACCAGCAATAGGGAGCGGAAATGGAATAGCCTACCCACTGCTTGTTGCTTTTTGCAATTGAAGCAGGGGACTTACTTGATTCGGTTAAATATCGAAAAATGCTACCATATAGAGAGGTAATGTAATGATACCCTCTTAAAATTCGGTTTGTTTCCAATCATAAAAAATGGCGAAGTGCTTATCGTAACACTCCGCCGAAGGCCTAACCGGTTTGAGCAAAAAAGCTTGGGTAGGTCTGCTTTACTATTTTATGCCTTCCTGCTGCATTTATACACTTAAGTGTGCCTTCCAATCCGCCGGAAGATTCATTGCTGTAAGACTGACTACATCAATATTATTTTGAATCAGCTTATCGAAAGCAGCTACAAATGTCACCCACTCCTCATCGGATGAGCGCAGATACTTCATCGCCAGTAAGATTTGATACAAACCATTATGTGCTGGCGATGGCACAACCTTATCTACATCCAGAATTTCCGGTGTCGTATGTATTGTGCGATTATAAATTCTGGAATTATGAGCACACATATTGCGCAATACTGAAACGCTCTGTATCCATGAAGCAAGCATTTTCTGTGATGGTTTTACCAAATTTCCTTTTTTTGATTTATACTGGTAGTTTAACGCCAAGATAGAATATGAACTTCCAGTGCCTGTTTTCAAATTCTTAATTATCTTCGATAGCGTACCAAATGAAAGAACTTCAACAGCTGCCCATACAGGCACCTCTCCATCATGATTATCAAAATTATGTTTTATAAACACATCATTAGATCGAGCAATTTCTGATGCTACAGTAGACATATTCTGCCAATATCGTTTTTTCTCTTTGAAAATTGATGAATCTTGCAAAACAAGTGGTTCTCCGTGCACAAGTAATGATTCCACCAATCGCACTCTCAAAGCAACCTCAATCTTAGAAATCATTGAAAAAATCAAAGCAGATAATTCCTGATCAAATTGATACAATTTTATAATATCTTTAAACTTTGTTCCCGCAACATACTTCTTTGTAGTATTATCATATAAATGAAACGAGTAGCCTCTCAAACGATAAAACCCAATTGTCTTTAATACCTTCTCTACATCTTCATAAGATGTAATCTCCATTCCTGCATCTACATAAGATTGCACTTGTTGTTCTATTGTTAATATTTGTTTTGGATATTGATACATAAAACACCCCATAAATGAAAAAGTCCCACCGGGTTGCGCATGAAAAATCAGAGGCGTGGTGGGTTCTGTTAATATTATTATACAGTTTCCGATGTTACTGTCAAGCTTTCTTTTGTAAAAATCGGCAACTTTCCATTGTTTTTTTGAGATTATGCCTATTTTGACATGGGGTATCCCAATGTCAGGTCTCTGCAGATAATAATGATGATACACCTGTCAAATATTCATAGTTACTGATATACGTACCTATTATATAATATGAATTCCTGCGGTTCCTATTTTCTCATACTCTTTACATTTTATTTTTGGTTGGCATCAGAACAAATTCCAGCTTTAATTGCATCCCTAATCCCTGTGCAAGTTTTTTCACTATACTCAGGCTGGGATTTCTTGTTCCGTTCATAATCTGCTTTATACTTCTTTGCCAGTTCTTTTTCTGCCTTTGGTGTCTTCTGCGATTTTTTTATAAATCCATTGGTCAGTACTGCCTTCTTGCCCGCCTCATAGCAAGCTCCATCTCATATATATTTGTTTCATTGTAGAGTTTTTCTTTTTGCCCGCCAAGCTTGATCGTCCGCAAATAAGATAACCGGGTATTTTGCGTATTTTTAATATAACTAGATTTTATATAGCAATTCTCGGGGTTCACAGTCGTATAAAGCAAAGAATCGTTTTCAAGGATCTCCAATGGGCGTAAGTTATGTGATGTAAAAATCAATTGTCCCTTAGCTTTATCCTGCATAACTTCCAGGCATTCTCCCAGTAAATACTCATAAATACCAGAATCCAGCTCGTCTATCACAAGGCAATAAGACTCCCTGTTATAGCAGGCAAGTGAATTACTGCAAATAGAAATCAGCTTTTTTATTCCTGCGGATTCATATAATAAACTTTAAAGAAAAAGGGAATATGGCAAAAACAGGATTGAGCAGAATAAACTCAATCCTGTTTTTGATGTTAAATATTATAATCCTATGATTTCCTAATATCTCAATATTTCTTATTTCTTTTGCAGAAAACAGAATCAGAACAATCTTTACAGTAGAAATATTTGTAAGAAACAGAAGCTATTTCTTTGTCTTGAATTTCTTCATTGTGGAGTATGGACTGTAAGCTCTGGATTTGTCTTTGGAGGTTTGGTTCCATGCCCGTATGGTCACATACCAGGTGCCTTTCTTTACGTTTGTAAAGGTTACAGTTACGGTGTTTTTGCCTTCTGTACGTTTCAGATATTTCTTAACCGGATATTTCTCACCTGCGGAGGTTTTGTATTTGTTTCCGAGCAGGATTTCATAACCTGTGGCATTTTTGCATTTTGTGTAAGTAACAGTCACAGTGTTTCCTTTTACAGTGATATTCTTGATCTTTGGCTGTTGTGGTGTAACAACAGTGATCTTGATCTTCTTGATCTTTGTCCAGGAACCATAGACCTTATTGCCCTGTTCATCCAGAACCCAGCTTCGGGCCGCTACATACCAGGTACCCTTTGCCAGATATCTGAAAGATGCCTGTGGCTTGCCAGTTGAGGAAACTTTTTTGCTGAACTTTCCTGTCTGGAGCATATTTGATTTCTTGCTGATCACGAAGTCATAACCCTGAGCACCTGCACATCCTTTGGAAAGTTTGACAGTAAGCTTGTTTCTGTCAATGGAATGGCTGGAAATCTTTGCGTCAGCAGGTCGCAGGTATGCACCGTTTTCATCTGTGATACTTCCGTCTGTGTGAATGACTCTGCCATTGAGAGATTCTGTACCAAATGCTATGAAATAATCCTGTCCTTTGGAAAGGATAAATTCAGCATATGGAATACTGCGCTCAAATGCACCGCCTACAGTTACGGACTGGATGCACTGCAGAACCCCATTCTCAACATCATACCAGAACAGATTTGCCATAAGTCCTGCACAGGAAACATCTGCCTTTACAGAAAGTACCGCCGGGAAATCGAAAGCTCCGCTTCTTCCAAGATGGAAACCGAAATCATTCTGGTTTGTGGAGATCAGGCTGTATAACGCTGCCGGGATATGTTCTGCTGTGTTTGTAACAGAAAGATCTATATCCGCAGGTGTTTCTGCTGTAATGGAAGTACCGTTGATCTTCCAGATGAAACCATTCTCCATATCAAGATTCAGGGAAATATCTTTTCCTTTTATCCCGGATAAAACGGAAGCAGGAAGTGTCCTGGCACCATTCATGATAATGGAGATGGTATCTTTTTCTTTGGATGTCTTGATCAGATCATTAACAGTATCCCAGCTTTTCTTCTGGAAACTTCCCTCAATGTAAGGTTCCCCGTCACCAAGCTTTCCGAGATTTTTTGTATCCTGATGTTTGCATCGTTTACAGGTGTAAGTTATGATTCCATCAGTTTCTGTAGTTGGTTCTGTAGTGATAACGCCGTTGTCATAGTCATGGCCGTATGCAGAAATGGTATAACCATAGGAAAGTGTTTCATTACAGTCTGTGCAGTAGGTATCTCCGCTATATCCGCTGGAAGTACAGGATGGAGAGGAGTAGTAACGTTCTGCGGTATGTGGGTGTGTACATGCTTTTCTGGTGATTTTAAATACAACAGATGTATTTACATAATTGTCAGCATCTGTACCATTATAAACTGCTGTAGCGGAAACTTCTTCTCCTACAGGTAATTTTTTAGAAATATCGGAATCGCTCCATTTCCATTCATCATTAAAAAGGCCTTTAACATCTTCGACTTTCTTACATAACCATGAAACATATATTGTAGGATCGGTATCGGTTGGCTTGCTTGAAGGTGCTTGTGCTTTTGAAATGACAAATTCCCATTCTGGTGCAGATATACTATCGACTGAATTGTAGTAGTCACCTTCATTCACATCAATCTTAAAAGTATAAGTACCTGCATCTGTGGGGCTGTCTGCGAGTGGAGTTTTATCTCCTTTTTTAAAATACGTTACTTTAGTAATTTTACCATGACCGGTGACATCATCTTTCCATTTAATATATTTACTAATATCAACATGGGTATCTTTAGTATATGTAAAATTGGGCTGCGTATAATCAAATTGGTCAGCGGTAGGAGTTGTTTGGATACGTACAAATTGGTTTTTTGCCTGATCGAAAGAATACTGCCTTTTTTCGGTTCCAACAGTTACATCATAAGCGTCATTATTTTCTTTTTCAGTTAACCAGACGTACAGATTACCGTCTTTTGTAGAATCAGGAAAAATATGATAACTTGGCTTCCAGGATTCACTATCTATCGTTACTGGTAAAAAATATTCATTTTTAATAATACAACAATAAACATTTGTTGAGTTGCCATTATGGGGGGTACAATTAATGCCTGGCATACGATCAGAATATGCCTTTACGGATCCACCACTAATGCCAATGTTGCTGCAGGTGCCACCGGCAGAACCAATTCCGGCACCATTCGTAGAACTAGCAGTTACAGAACTACTATTAATGGTA
>NZ_JAJDML010000087.1:0-7863 GCF_020594215.1 Blautia sp. DFI.1.216 | reverse complement strand
TTCTTCCAAGATGGAAACCGAAATCATTCTGGTTTGTGGAGATCAGGCTGTATAATGCTTCCGGGATATATTCTGCTGTGTTTGTAACAGAAAGATCTATATCCGCAGGTGTTTCTGATGTAATGGAAGTACCGTTGATTTCCCAGATGAAACCATTCTCCATATCAAGATTCAGGGAAATATCTTTGCCTTTTATCCCGGATAAAACAGAAGCAGGAAGTGTCCTGGAACCGTTCAGAGTAATGGAAATGGTATCTTTTTCTTTGGAAGTCTTGATCAGATCGTTGACAGCATCCCAGCCTTTCCTCTGGAAACTTCCCTCAATATAAGGTTCACCGTCACCAAGTTTTCCGAGGTTTTTTGTATTCTGATGTTTGCACCGCTTACAGGTGTAAGTTATGATTCCGTCAGTTTCTGCAGTTGGTTCTGTAGTGATAACACCGTTGTCATAGTCATGGCCGTATGCGGAAATCGTATAACCATAGGAAAGTGTTTCATTACAGTCTGTGCAGTAGGTATCTCCACTGTATCCGCTGGAAGTACAGGATGGAGAGGAGTAGTAACGTTCTGCGGTATGTTTGTGTTCGCATTTACTTCTGATAATTGTGTAAGTAACAGTTTCACTTACATAATTTCCTTTATCTTCACCGGTGTAAATTGCGGTAGCGGTATTGTCTCCGACATTCAGATCTTTAGTTTTATCTGAACCTTGCCATTCCCAGTTTGCAGGAAGAGGACTAGGAGCAATCTCATTTACTTTCTTACAGGACCACGGAACGGATATTTGGGTATTTGATGGTGATGGATAATTTGGTGTTTGGGTTGCTCGACTGATGATTGCTTTATATTCTTGTGAAGTCCAGGTAGTATAATTGGAATTGGAGATCCGTATACAAATTTTGGTATTTTCTGCTTTTTTTACCGTACTTACAGTAGGAATATCATTGTTAGGATTCAAAGTTGTCCATGTTTGTCCGTTATCAACACTGTATTCAATAGTACTGTTTTTGGGAATTGTGTCTTTGTCAATTTTGATAATTGGATGAGACTTTCCATCATATTCACCTGTGTAGTTAGTGATTGTAGGGGTAAGTGTACCCGGTTTAATATCAAATTTCCAGTCATCGTTTGTTAAATAACCAGAAGATGCATTGTAAAAATCGCCTTTGTTTACATCAATCTTTACAATATAAGTCCCAACATCTTTAGGCTCGGTTATCTCGGTTGTTGGATCATTTTCTTTGAAATATTTTACAGTGAAGTCTCCTACGCCTTTAATGTTGTTCTTCGTAGTGATGTTAGGAGAGTGTGTGTTTCCATCATAAATAAACTCAGAACCGTTAAATTCAAAAATCGCACTGGTAACAGTACGTTTGGTGTTATTAAATTCATTTGAGTTTGAATTAAAAATATAACTTCTTCGTTCTGTTCCAACAGTTACAATATGATCTTCGCCAGTCAGCCATGCATACAGCTTTTTTTCACTAGAGTCAACAGCTATATGACTATATGGACTCCAATGAGTATTGTCTATAGTTATTGGATCGTTTCCTTCATTAGGAATGGTGCAGAGATATACATTAGGACTGTTGGGGTCGTAGTTACCAGAGCTATCCAAATTCTGGTGAGGAATGCAATCAATTTTTGCATTTACAGAACCGCCACTAATGGTAATGTTACTGCAAAGGCCTCTATTGCCCATGTCGCAAAAGCCGCTGCCAATGCCAGCGCCACGAGAAGAACTGGCATTTACAGAACCGCCACTAATGGTAATATTGCTACAAGAGCCGGTGCGATTAGTGGCATCGCCACTGCCAATGCCGGCACCGTAATAAGAACTGGCATTTACAGAACCATCACTAATGGTAATGTTACTACAAGAGCTGCTGACCATTTCAGGGCCAGAGCCAAGACCACTGCCAATGCCGGCGCCGCCAGAAGAACTGGCATTTACAGAACCACCATTAATGGTAATGTTACTGCAAGAGCCATTTACGCCCATGCCGCCGCCAATGCCGCCGCCGCCAATGCCGGCGCCGCCAGAAGAACTGGCATTTATAGAACCACCACTAATGGTAATGTTACTGCAAGAGCCATTTACGCCACCGCCAATGCCAGCCCCGCAAGCATACGGAGCAGAATTTTGGGCAGTTAATATTCCTGGAGTGCCTGAAGAATTATCTATTGTAAGGTTAGCTATATTGTCTTTCTGTAAGCCTGCGGAATTCACGTTCGTTGTTATAAGGTTATTTTCGTTTTCTAAATATATGCAGACTTGAGCTTGGACAGTAGATGTGATTTGCAATGCTGGCCCAGAAGCTGTCTCAATGTTTACATTATTCAGATAAATATTAACTGTTCCTGAAGTAATACTCTCAATTATGATGGGAATACTGGTAGTAGCTCCAGTACCGTTAAATTTGTACGAACCAGCAGAGGTTATTTTCCATTTGTGCTCGTTCTTATCATAGAGATTGCTACTGTTCGTATCGTTTATATTAATCTCTTTTATAGGTTCCGTTCCGTCTGCAGTAGCCGACATAACATTTGCTTCACTGCTAAAGTCGGGTACGTTCTCCGAACTGAACACAGATAATTCTTCTTCTGTTTCTTCTATTACTTCCTGATTATCATCGGAAAAGATTTCAGGAGTTTCTTCGGATACCTCTTCCAGATTCCCGGAAGTAAATTCCCCTGCAAATATAGTCTGGAGGGGCATGTTTGTGGAACACAGTGCAAGTGCCATAACCCCGGCTAATAATTTCTTTCTCATAAAGATCGCCTCCCTGTTATAAAATATATGTTTATAGGGATATTATACATCATGGAATGAAATTATATAATGCCCGTTAGAAGGCAAAAAAGTGCCTTTTTGCTATTATTTATTTACAAATGGTTTCAATTCTTCACGTTTTTCTATATCCAACAGATGGAAAATGCGGGAAAGATAATGTTTGATCGTATTGGGTGACAGAGACAGTTGTTTTGCGATTTCCTGATTGGTCCAGCCTTTGCTTGCGAGCATGGCTATGGAGTATTCCATAGGCGTCAGTTTATCTGTAACAGAGGACTGAAGCTGTGGATTATGAATAGCCATCCAACCACGACTGAAGGCAATAACTGCCTGGGAAAGCTGTCTGTAACTCTCGGGTTCTGCAGGTTTGATACAGGCTTCAATCTGTCCAAGCATCAATCCATGATGTTCGATAAACGGTTCCAGAAATCCATCCGGTTTTGCCATGTTCCATGCTTTTATCAGAGCTTTTCTGGCCTCATCCTGCTGTTTCAGGTTGATCAGACACATAATGATCACGCAGTAGAGATATTCCATGGCAACAGGATAACAGCCGTCAAGCATCAGAAAGACAGACTGGCATAATCCCAGTGCCCGTTTATATTCTTTGTGAAGATAAGCGTTATGAGCGAGGACATAAACAGCATAAGCGCGAAGCCCTGAGGGTAAAGATGGCAGAAAATCCTGAAGAGGAGGAAGTCCGTCTGTGGGAAGATGCATCAGTACCATGGCCAGATAGTTGGCAAAAACACAGGAAGCCATGATTCCTTTTGGTGCAGAACTGTCTTTTGCGAGAAGAAGACATTCCTGAATATTTCTGAATCCCATTCTGGAAGCAGATGGATTGCCCAGAGTAAGATTGGAAAAAGAATATAAAAGTGCTGCGGACAGGCGCAGACAGAGATCTTTGTCCTGGAGGTAAAGTTCCGCAATATTTCTGCATTCTTCTGCACGTCCCGAGAAATAATATAATTCAGCCTGTGCAATCTGCCGTTGTTCCAAATCCTGAAAATTATCCACAGTAGCCTGTGCCTGTCCGGGAGTAAAAGAACTGTTCATCAAAGGCATAAGACGGGAAAGAGCAGAATCCTGAAAATTATCTGATGAATTCATTGTAAAAACACATCCTTATTATATTATAATAGTAACAAACCGGAACCGGTATCAGCGTAAACAGCCCGGTGTAAATGTGAAAATTAAAAGGAAGCCCTGTCTGGCAGTGCAGCGGGCTTCATTATTGTCCGTTAAGGAAATATATAAATTAACATCCTCTTGATTTCATAAAGTCAAGAACCTCTTCTTTGGTGGACATAACGCGAAGAGCACCCTTGCGTGTGGTGATCAGAGAAGCTGCCGCATTTGCGAATGTGAGCAGTTCTTTTAAGTTCTCTTCTGTCAGGTTGTCCAGACCATGTTCCAGAACATAGTTTAGGGAACTTGCGCAGAAGGTATCGCCTGCACCTGTTGTCTCGATAGTCTTTTCCTGAAGGAAAGGAGCAGCCTCTACTTTCATGTCTTTGTAGTAAGCGCGGCTTCCGTCTTTTCCAAGTGTGATAAGGATAAGCGGAATGTTGTATTTCTCTTTCAGAAGTGCGGCGCCTTTGTCATAGTCTGTAGTTCCGAACAGGAATTCAACTTCGTTATCTGAGATTTTCAGAATATCGCATTTGCCAAGACCGTATTCGATCTCTGCCTTTGCGTCATCCAGAGATTTCCATAATGGCGGGCGAAGGTTCGGGTCGAAGCTGACGATACATCCGGCTTCTTTAGCAACGTCGATGGCATAGCGGGTTGCCTCGCGTACTCCCTCGTGAGTGGAAGAAAGTGTTCCGAAGTGGAAGATTCTGGAATCTCTGATCAGGTCTTCCTGGATTTCGTCTTTGGTGAGCATCATATCTGCACCCGGGTTACGGTAGAAGGAGAAATCTCTGTCTCCGTCAGGATAAGTATGTACAAAGGCAAGTGTTGTGTGTACCTCGTTGTCGATTACAAGGTTGCGGGTGTCGATCCCTACTTCCTCTACGGCATTCTTAAGCTGGGTTCCGAACATGTCGTTTCCGACTTTGCCGATGAATGCAGTTTTTTTGCCAAGCTTTTCAAGCATTGCAAGCACGTTGCATGGAGCACCGCCCGGATTGGCTTCCAGCATCGGATTTCCCTGTGCGCTGTTACCGTTTTCAGTAAAGTCAATCAATAATTCGCCTAATGCGGTTACGTCAAAGGCTTTGTTTCCCATTTTGTATCCTCCTTGTTGTGATGGAAAGAAGCATGGTATCCGGAACAAGATTCTTTCCATAGTTAATAACATAAATTTAGCGCAGGAAAGGGAATTTGTCAAACAATTTTCTTTATTTTTTTGTGCAAAGATGCTAAAATAAACATAACTTGATTTGTTATTGTTTACAGGTGACGTTTAATGTACCATAAATACGCTGCCGGTAAGGGTAACCGATCATCGTATTTCTGACAATCGGGGAGGTAACGCAGCTATGGACGAAAAAGTATACGGCTATATGGACTGGCCGAGGATTGAAGCTATTGTGTATGGAGAGGAAACTGCTCCCAGAGATGTGATGGGACCAAGGATCACACAGGACGGAGTTCTTATTCAGGGATTTTTTCCTGATGCAGAAGAAGTCAGTGTGATCAGCGGAAAGAAAACCTATGTCTGCGAGAAAGAGGACGAGGCCGGATATTTTGCAGTATTGCTTCCTGTACGCAAGGTGCCGGAATACAGATTCCTTATAAAAATGGGAGAGACAGAGACAGAATGTTATGATCCCTATGCTTTTCCATGCCAGATCACAGAGGAAGAGGAGAAGTCTTTCTGCGCAGGTGTTTATTATGAGGCATATAAGAAGCTGGGCGCACACCCTGTGGAGATTAAAGGAGTGAAAGGTACTCTTTTTGCTGTCTGGGCTCCGAACGCAGTGAGTGTAAATATTGCAGGTGATTTTAATGGATGGATCGGACGTGCAACTATTATGCATCGTATGCCTATGTCCGGTATCTTTGAACTGTTTGTACCCGGGGTAGAGGCAGGAACACACTATAAATATGAAATTAAAGTCAAAGGCGGCGAAGTTCTGTTAAAGGCTGATCCTTATGGGAACAGTGCAGACCATGATCCTGAGGGAGCATCTGTTGTAGCAGATGTAAGTGCTTTTCAGTGGAATGACGGAGACTGGATGAAAGAGCGTCACAGATTTGATGACAGGAAACAGCCGGTTTCTATATATGAAACATCTCTGGAGGAATGGAAATCCGCTGAGGAACTGGTGGAATTTCTGGCAGAGGAAGATTTTACCCATGTGGAACTCCATCCTGTGATGGAATATCTGGATGATATTACAGGTGGTTATTCTACATATGCATATTATGCACCTACTTCCAGATTTGGAAGCGTGACGGATTTTCAGAAGCTGGTAGATGAGCTGCATCAGGCGGGGGTCGGTGTGATTTTGGACTGGACACCTGCACAGTTCCCGCGTTATGCCTCCGGTCTGGAGAAATTTGACGGAACACCTCTTTATGAGAGACAGAATCCGGCAGAGGCCATTCATCCGTTCTGGGGAACATTGCTCTATAATTACGGAAGCCCTATGGTGAAAGATTTCCTGATCTCCAATGCCTGCTTCTGGGCTGAGGTCTACCATGCTGACGGTCTGCGCATGGATGATGTGGATGCCATGTTGTATCTGGACTATGGCAGAAATCCGGGAGAGTGGACACCTAACATTTACGGAACCAATGAAAACCTGGATGCTCTGGAATTCCTGAAGCATCTGAATTCTGTGATAAAGGAGAGAAATCCCGGATTGCTTTTAGTTGCTCAGGAGAACGGACTCTGGCCGGAACTGACAGACAGTGTGGGAAATGACCATCTGGGATTTGACTATAAATGGAGTGGCGGATGGACAAAAGATCTGCTTGAATATCTGAGCAAGGATCCTATTGAGAGAAAGAATTACCATGATCAGCTGACCATGTCCATGCTCTATGCATACTGTGAACATTATATTCTGACCCTTGGCAGCAGGGATGTTGGTACATTGAAGGATTTCGCGGATAAGCTGCCGGGAAGTGAAGAACAGAAGAATGCGCAGATCAGAGAGGCTTATGTTTATATGATGCTTCATCCGGGATGCAAGATGATGGCACCGGATAAAGATATGCCAAAGGAACTGGAAGTATTTGTCAAAGATCTCAATAATATGTATCTTGTTCATCCTGCTCTTTATCAGCTGGATGATGAATATGATGGATTTGAATGGGTTCAGCTGATGAAGTATGAGGAGAATGTGATCGCATTCATGAGAAAGACAGAGAAACCGGAAGAAACTATTCTGGCTGTCTGCAATTTCGCGGCAATCCCATATGAAAACTACAATGTGGGAGTTCCTTTTGCCGGCAAATATAAAGAAATCTTTAACAGCGATGATAAAAAGTACGGTGGTAATGGTGTAGTAAATACGAGAGTTAAAGCAGCGAAGAAGGCTGAGTGTGATGAGAGAGAGTACTCCATCACAGTAAAGCTTCCGGCACTTGGGGTGGCAGTCTTTACCTGCACTCCGGAAGAAACAGAGAAAAAGCCTGCTGCTGAGCACAGCCAGATTAAGAAATCCATCACCAAGACAAGAACTGTACGCAAGGCTGCCGGGAAAACAAAAGCAGCTGTAAAAACTGCAGTGAAACCGGTGACGAAAACAGTATCTGAAATACCGGTCAAAAAGGACTTGACAGAGAAGAAATAATATTATAAACTAAATGCTGTGGCTGTCAGAATTATCAATTTCTGACAGATTACAGCATAAGCTGAAATAGCTCAGTCGGTAGAGCACTTCACTCGTAATGAAGGGGTCGTGAGTTCGAGTCTCATTTTCAGCTTGAATGACCGCGCGTCGCATTCTCGTTACTTCAGTGATGAGTTAGACGCGCAATTTTTTTGTTAAAAAAAGAACGTATGTTTACAGAATAAGATATCTATGGTACAATTTGTTCATAGCACAAAATAAAAAAACAGTTCAGAGGAGAAGAAAATGCAGACGGTATCCAGTTATGGTGTGGAA
>NZ_JAJDML010000086.1:0-8469 GCF_020594215.1 Blautia sp. DFI.1.216 | reverse complement strand
CCAAAATTCATTCCAGATTGCCTGCGGCAATGGAATTTTGGCTTGTATGTCTCGGTATTTTGGCATATTCATGCCAAAATACCTCGCGGGACAGAGGTGTGTGAACAATAACGGAATAACATTTTAGCCGAATCAGGTAAGTCAGTTTTCGTTGTAAATAACAGTGAGCTATGATAAAATACAGATATTGAAAGCGCAGAGCGTGTTTGAAAAAACAAAAAATCCTTCGCCGCAGGGCGGGGGATTTTTGGCAGAAGGTATTAAGGGTGGCTTGAGGATATGACAGTACTGGAACAGTTAAGAAAAACAATTGAAGACGGACATCCGGGGGAGACAGAGAAGCTGGTGAGGGAGGCATTGAAGCAGCATATTCCTGCAGGGCGGATTGTGGAAGAGGCCATGACTCCGGCTATGCGAACAGTGGGGGAGAATTACAAATCCAATGGTGCGGATATTATTAAAATTCTGGCAGCAGCCCGAAGTGTGCGCAAGGGTTTTGAATTGTTGGAGGAACAGGACTCGCAGTTTGGCAGGAGGAATATCGGAACTGTAATCCTTGGAACGGTGGAAGGTGATCTGCATGATGTAGGTAAGAATCTGGTTGCGATCATGTTTCGTAGTGCCGGATTTAAGGTGATCGATCTGGGAGTGGATATTTCTGAGAAGCAGTTTCTGCGTGCAGTGAAACAGAATCCGGATGTGTCGATCGTGTGTATCTCCTCGCTTCTGAGTACTTCAATCCCGGAGATGGAGCAGGTGGTAAAGTCTCTGAAACGAAGCAGCAGTAAGCATAAATTTAAGATTATGGTTGGTGGAGGTGCAGTAACGGAGCAGCTGGCGAAGAATATGGGAGCAGATGCCTATACAGAGAACTGTATTGAGGCTGTGGAAGTTGCGAAAACGCTTATTGTGTGAGAACCGGGCTGACAGGTGCGTATGAGAAAGACATAGTGTGAGTTAAATTGCTATAGAATTGACTGGTAAAATAGGTGCTTCAATTATGTGACAGGAGGATTGTAGACTTGCAGCTGTCATCAGTTTATTTATATGAAAAAATAAAAGAGAAATATGAAATTACGGAAAGGGGAACTTTATCCGGTTCAGACGGATATCTGCGCCCCTTTTTGTGTTATGAAAAAAAAGAAACATTTCGACATGGGCATGTTTATGTGGTACAGAGATATGACAAAGAGTGGGAATCGGCAGTTCTGACTGCTGAAAATATACTCTGGGTATTTTGTGGGAGAGAGAAAATTGATGCTGCATCAGAAGAGTTTCAGCAGATTCCGTATATTCATATTGCACTTGATAGTCTGAAAGAAATAGCAGAATTTATGAATGATGTGCAGGAGATTTTTGATGCGGCTGATGAATGGGAACGGAAGATTCATGATCTGATGTTAGAACATGCCGGAATGGACAGGCTTTTGCAGGTGACATCGGAATTTCTGCAGAATCCGATGACTGTAACAGGACTGGATTTTACCTTTGTGGCGGAAGCGGGAAGCGAGTATCTGCCGCCGAGGGCGCGGATGTATACAGATGACGGGTTGAATATGGAATATGTAAATGCACTTTTGCAGAATGAGACTTATCGAGATATGGCAGATACGCATGAATATGTGATGTTTCCGGCTTACATCAGTGGATGTCGTTCGATGAACAGAAATCTGTTTGTGGATGGGAAAGCAACTCACAGGCTGGTTTTGACTGAGTGCAGATCAGAGATTACACTGAGAGTTATCTGTGTACTGGATATTCTGGTGGAGAAACTGGAGTATCTGCTTGCGCATGAAGCGGAGGAAGAAGATCCGGACAGGGATATGGAGCAGATTTTTGTCAGGATTTTGTCGGACAGAACTGCGGATTATATGCAGGTGAGTAGAGAACTGAGTGAACTGGGATGGAGTGGAAATCATGAATATATGTGCCTGATCCTGCAGATTACCTATCTGAATCAGCAGAATCTTTCCACAAAGGCAATCTGCCGATATATTAAGAAGAAATTTGAGGATTCTGTGAGTTTTCTTTATCAGGATGAAATTGTGGCATTTTTTGACCTTACCAGACTTGGAAAAAGCCAGGAGGAAGTAGCCGGAAAACTGGTTTATTTTATCAGGGATACTTATCTGAAAGCCGGATACAGCAGGGTGATGACAGGACATATGAATCTGAGACGGCAGTATGTGCAGGCGAAGACGGCTTTGGATGTAGGAAGCCGTAAGAAGCCTTATCTGTGGATTCATTATTTCGGTCAGGTGGCATTGACTTATATTCTGGAACAGGCAACAAGAAGACTGCCAGGAACAATGATCTGTCATGAAGGGCTGCTGGAATTGAAGAAGCATGATGAGGAGAATCAGACTCAGTACATGGAGACATTGAGAGTGTATCTGGAGCAGCATCTCAGTGCAACCCAGGCGGCAAGGGAATTGTTTATCCACCGCAGTACGTTTCTTTACAGGCTGGACAGGATTAAGGAAATCCTGCAGTCTGAGCTGGATGATCCGGAGGAGATTTTTTATCTGGAATTGTCATTCAGGCTGCTGGAGCAGGAGCAAGAGAAAGAATAGTACGGGAACAGAATAGTGCAGATATCTGGAAAGGTCAATTATTTGTGGAGGGAGATATTTTGATAAAAAAATTCAGGTACGCTTGAGCGTACCTGAATAAATGTTAAAAGAGATATTATGTTATTTAGCTTCTTCTTCGGCAGCAGCCTCTTCTTCAGCTTCCAGAGCCGGGTCTACATGAACGGCGGCTACGGATACAACTGCAGCTTCAAGGTCTGTCTTTAAGTCTACATCTTTGTCCTGGGCGATGGCGAGGTCTTTGACTTTGATTACGTCGCCGACTTTCATGTCACCGACATCTACCATAACTTTGTCTACCAGTGCTGATGGGAGAGCTCTGAAGGAGATTTCTTCCAGATGCTGCTGTAATACACCGGCTTCCAGTTTGTCGTGGTTTACAAGTACGATCTCTGCTACGGAATGTACTTTCTCGTTGCTTACCAGTGCCTGGAAATCTATTTCATCCACCTGTCCTTTTAACGGATTGAACTGGATCTCTTTAATCAGTACGTCATATGACTGACCATCTACATCCAGCATAATCTGGCTTCCTTTGTTATTTGTCTTGAGAAGTTTCTCGACAGCAGATTTCTCGATTTTAACAGGAAGAGAACCTTCCATCTCTCTGCCAAATACGTTACCTGTAACGTAGCCTTCTCTTCTTAATCTTTTGGCCTTTGTGTCCATTGTTCTTTTTTCAGCTTTTAAAGTATTCATTTGACTTTTCCTCCATTTTACAGCTGAGGTGACATGCTTGACACTATCTTCAATTTATGAGCATCCGAAATGCTCCAGGTGGTGTTAAGTATTTTTAAGTATTCAGTTGTTTGTTCTTTATCTTTGTTACAGCTGTATTATAACACGCTAAAAATGAAATGCAAGAGGAAAATGTGAAGAGTTTGTGAAATTTAAGTAAACACAAACAAAGCCCTCCGGAAGTGACCGCTTCCGGGGGGGCTTTGCATTTAATCTAATTAATCATTAATTACAGAGTATCATTTCTTCTGATATAACCAGGCTGTTCAGTCGGGGAAACGATTTCTTTTTTATGAACGAGTTTCGCCCATTTGTCGACTACTTCATTCTCTACGTGAACACCCTCACCTACAGTAGCTTCAGCGAGAACAACACTGTTTCTTACAACAGCACCTTTTTTAATGACGCATCCACGACCGATTACGGAATTCTCAACAGTACCTTCAATCTGGCAGCCGTTGGAGATTACGGAATTCTTCACATCTGCAGTATTGAAATACTGAGTCGGGCAGGAATCATTGGTACGTGTATAGATTGGCCAGTTATCATGGAAAAGTTCCTGAGCTGACTTGTAATTAAGGAGAGCCATGTTTGCAGCATAGTAACTTGGGAAGTCTGTAATGCTTGCAAAGAATCCCTTGTGTGCAACGCCGCGGATGTCCAGAGTTTCGCATTTATCATTCAGGATGTCTGCCAGTGTATACATGGAAGAAAGATTCTTGGCTTCTTTGATCAGGCTGATGAAAAGCTCTGTTTTCATAACACAGGTATCCATATAAACATACTGATTCTTCTTATTACCATGATTCGGTTCGATGGATTCCACACCTTTCTGGCGGTTCAGTCCCAGAACATTACAGGTAAGATAAGCCTCTTTTGCATTATCAACAGCGTGATAAAGGAGAGTAACATCTGCACCGGACTCAACGTGTGTATGTAAAAACTGGTCAAAATCAATTGAATAAACCATATAGCTCGGTGCAATGACAACATACGGATGATTCATTCTGCTGAGGGATTCCATGTTGTCCAGATAGCAGGAGATATCGGTGTTATAGATATCATTGTCATTATTGTGCTCTGAGAAGAGAAGCTGAAGTTTGCCGCTCTTGGAGTTGATGTTGTAATGACGTCCTGTTCCAACGTGTTCTACAACAGAACGGGGTTTATTATTGATATAGACCTGAATACGGTCAATGTCGCTGTTGGTCATATTGGAGATAGGGAAGTCAATGACTCTGTATCTGCCAAGGAAGGAAAACGCACCGATTGGGCGATAATCCTGCATACCATCTACATAAATATTTCTCCCGGAAGAGCTTACGATTCCAAATGCCTTATACATATTATTCTGCCCCCTTTACGCGTTTCGCTACAAGCTCAATGTGCTCACTGTCTGCGGCACCGACAACTGCACCTTTACCGATGCGGACACCGTCAGCTACAAGTGCACGCTGAACAACGGCACCTTCTTCTACAACAACACCCGGCATCAGTACACTGTCGATAATTCTGGCACCTGCACCAATCTTAACACCTGTAAAGAGAACGGAATGCTTAACTTCGCCCTGAACAACACAGCCCTGTGTGATATATGCATCTTTAATATCTGCTTCTGCGCTGATGTATTGTGGAAGTGCGGTAACATCTTCTGTATAAATCTTCCAGGACGGATCACCCAGATCCAGTTCATTCTTGGAACTTAACAGATCCATGTTTGCTTCCCAGAGAGAGTCGATGGTACCAACATCTTTCCAGTATCCTTCAAATTTATATGCATAAAGAGTTCTGTTATCGTTAAGCATAGTAGGGATGATATCCTTACCGAAGTCATGGCTGGAATCCGGATTCTTGATATCAGCCATCAGCATCTTGCGGAGGAGTTTCCAGGTGAAGATATAGATACCCATGGATGCAAGGTTGCTCTTCGGATGCTCAGGTTTCTCTTCGAATTCTACGATACGTCCGGATTCATCAGTATTCATGATACCAAAACGGCTTGCCTCTTTCATCGGAACTCCGATAACTGCGATGGTTGCATCTGCCTTTGCTTCTTTGTGGGCTGCAAGCATCTTGTCATAGTTCATTTTATAAATATGGTCACCGGAAAGAACAAGAACGTATTCAGGATCAAATTTATCAATGAAATCAATATTCTGGGAGATTGCATCTGCAGTTCCGCGATATACATTCAGATTCTCATCTGCTTTCTCACGTGGAGGAAGAACGTAAACACCGCTGTTTTTAGCATCAAGACCCCAACGTCCGCCGGCTGCCACATAACTGTTCAGCTGGATTGATTCATACTGTGTAAGTACACCTACAACATCAACGCCACTGTTGGCGCAGTTGCTTAAAGGAAAGTCTACGATACGATATTTACCGCCGTATGAAACGGCCGGCTTTGCCACTTTATTGGTAAGATCATGCAGACGGCTGCCACGACCGCCGGCCAGGATCATGGCCAACATACTATTTTGTTTCATAATAGTGAACCCTCGCTTTCATTTGTTAGGTAATATTATACATTTTTTCCTGACATTTTTCCATAGGTTTCTGAAAAAAATATGTAAAAACTTTGCTACAAACTAAGTAAAATCGACGAAAAATTATACATTATATACAAATATCGAGACGAATCGCATGACAGGGGATTAAAGATATTTGTAAATTATGCTCATAACGTAGCCAAAATTCATTCCAGATTGCCTGCGGCAATGGAATTTTGGCCTGTATGTCTCGGGATTTTGGCATATTCATGCCAAAACACCTCGCGGAATAATGCTGTGTGAACAGTAACATTTGTTCACAAATTTAAGTGAAACGGGTGGACGTATAATAGTTCTTACGCTATAATAGGTAGGAATTTATAGAAGAAATGCGTAACTGTGAAAATACTGAACAGTTACAGAGAAACAGAGGTTATCACGTGAGTAAAAGAGAAGATTATAAACGATTTATCGTATTTTGTCTGGCGAGTCTGGTGGTTCTGGCACAGGCGGCGGTCTTTGCATGGGTGTGGTATTCCGTTTACAGAGGACAGATCGACGAGCCTTTCTGGCGCAAAGGTAACTGGGTACTGATCGCAATCTACGGTCTGATGTTTGCCCTGTTTGCCAAATTGTACGGAGGACTTAAGGTTGGATATCTTAAGAGGATTGATGTATTTTATTCGCTGACACTGGCACTTTTGTGTACCAATGTGGTGGAATATCTGGAGATCACCCTGATCAACAGATGGTTCCTGAGCGTATGGCCTATGATCGAGATGACAGGAATACAGCTGGTTCTGATCATTATCTGGATATTTGGTTCAAGGTATATCTATTCCGGACTTTACCGCGCACGCCGGCTTCTGGTCATTTACGGTGACCGGGATCCAGGGGACGACCTGATCCATAAGATGAATTCCCGAAAGGACAAATATGACATCAGCGGCAAGGTACACATCAGTGTGGGAGAAGAAAAAATCCATCAGATGATGCAGGATTATGACGGCGTGATCATCTGGGATCTGCATTCAACAGAGAGAAACCGTTATCTGAAATACTGTTTTGCACATTCTGTCCGATGCTATGTGAGTCCGAAGATTTCGGACATCATTCTTATGGGAAGTGAACGCATCCATCTTTTTGACACACCGCTTCTGGTATCCAGAAATATGGGACTGGCAGTAGACCAGCGTGCTGCAAAGAGAGTTATGGATATTCTGATCTCAGGGATCGGCATTATAATCACTTCACCGATCATGCTGATCATAGCGATTGCGGTAAAAGCATACGACAGAGGTCCGGTGTTTTATTTTCAGGACCGTCTGACATTGGGTGGAAAGCCCTTTAAGATCTGTAAATTCCGCAGTATGTGCGTAGATTCGGAGAAAAACGGTGCAAGACTGGCATCCAAGCATGATTCCCGTATCACACCGGTAGGTCATGTGCTGAGAAATCTTCATCTGGATGAGCTTCCTCAGCTTTTCAATGTATTTAAGGGAGATATGTCTCTGGTAGGTCCGCGTCCGGAACGTGAAAGTATCATGCTTGAGTATGAGAAAGAGCTTCCGGAATTCTATTATCGTCTGAAAGTTAAAGCAGGTCTTACCGGATATGCGCAGGTTTACGGTAAGTATAATACAACTCCTTATGACAAATTAAAGCTGGATCTGTTTTATATTGAGAATTATTCCTTCCTGCTGGATATCAAGCTGATCTTTATGACAGTTAAAATCTTTTTCCAGAAAGAAGTATCTGAGGGAGTAGACGACAGACAGGTAAATGCGTTGAAGGATTCCGGGAAAAACGCCGGAGTGTCAGAGAATAAAACGGAGGAATGACAATGAATAAACCGCTGGTATCTGTGATCATGCCGGTTTACAACGGAGAAAAATATATTAGAAAGGCTGTGGAATCCGTCTATGAACAGGGAGTTTCGCTGGAACTTCTGGTGATCGATGACGGTTCTACAGACCATACAGAGGAAGTCCTGTCTGCCTATGAGGGCAGAGAGGACTTTCGGTATATTAAGAATGAACAGAATATGGGAGCTGCAGGCTCCAGAAACAGAGGAGTCGGGCTGGCACAGGGAACCTACATTGCTTTTCTGGATGCAGATGACTGGTGGGAGCCAGGCAAGCTGAAAGAACAGCTGAAACGTCTGGAAGAGACAGGATACGTGCTGTGTTCTACAGGGCGGGAACTGATGAAAGCGGACGGAAGCAGTACAGGACGGACAATCCCTGTAAAAGAGAAGATCACCTACAGAGAACTTCTGAAACATAACAGCATCAACTGTTCTTCGGTAATACTCAGAAGGGATGTGGCGCGTGAATTTCCCATGGAGCATGACGACAGCCATGAGGATTATATCACCTGGCTGAAAATCCTGCGAAAATACGGCTGTGCTGCCGGAATCAACAAACCCTATCTGAAATATCGTCTCAGCGAAGGCGGCAAATCCAGAAACAAACTGAAATCAGCAGCCATGACTTACAATGTCTACAGATACGCCGGTTACGGCAGGATCAGAAGCTGTATTTTTTTCTGTTCTTATGCTGTACATGGAATATGGAAATATTGCTACTGTTCACTTCGTTCACAGTAACGTAGCCAAAATTCATTCCAGATTGCCTGCGGCAATGGAATTT
>NZ_JAJDML010000085.1:0-8579 GCF_020594215.1 Blautia sp. DFI.1.216 | reverse complement strand
GGCAATCTGGAATGAATTTTGGCTACGTTACTGTGAACGGAGTGAACAGTAACGATTGTTACAAGGCACTGAGTAAACAGTAACACAGTAACTCCAAGACTTACAAGGTTATCAACGTGACAGTAGAATGTGCGCAATAACTATGTTATACTGATAATATCTAAATGCTTTAGATAACAAGCAATCAATAGAGTGTGTTTGAAAAATGCTTTCTGTAAAATGTGCGTCACAATTTGTTGGTACACTCGTTACTATCTGAAGCATTCAATCCACATTCTCAGGAGGAAAAAATGTCGAAAAAAGAAATAAGTTTTACAGAAGGACCTGTGTTCCAATCTTTGCTTCGGTTTGCCATTCCCGTGCTTGGAGCATTGATCCTGCAGGCTGCGTATGGCGCAGTTGATTTGCTGATTGTTGGAAAATTCGGAAATGCCTCGAGTATTTCCGCAGTAGGAACAGGAAGTTCCTTTATGCAGATGGCTACTTTTATCATTACAAGTCTTGCAATGGGCTCCACCGTAATAATCGGGCATCACATCGGAGAACAAAAACCAAAAGAAGCAGGAAATGCGGTCGGAACTACGATCATTCTTTTTCTGATCATTGCTGTCATCATGACATTTGTACTGGAATTTGCCGCCGGAGGAATTGCGCATCTTTTACAGGCACCGGCTGAATCCTTTGACAAAACAATTCTTTATATCAGAATCTGTTCTGCCGGTATCGTTATTATCATTGCATACAATGTAATCAGCGGTGTGCTGCGAGGTGTGGGAAATGCAAACCTTCCACTTCTATTCGTAGGAATTGCCTGTGTCATAAATATTCTGGGAGATTTGCTTCTGGTTGGAGTATTTCACATGGATGTTGCGGGTGCCGCCATTGCCACTGTATTTGCACAGTTTGTCTCTGTCGTCTGTTCTGTCGTTGTATTAAGAAAGCAGGATATGCCTATAGAATTTTCCAGAGAACAATGTCGGATTTATAAAGAAGAGCTTGGAAAAATATTAAACGTAGGTATACCGATCGCACTTCAGGAGACAACGGTTCAGATTTCATTTCTTGTCGTAAATTCTGTTATCAATCAGATGGGTCTGATGCCATCTGCCGGATATGGAATTGCACAGAAAATCGTTTCCTTTATTATGCTGGTTCCGTCCTCTATCATGCAGAGTGTATCAGCATTTGTTGCGCAGAATATCGGTGCCGGAAAGAAAAGCCGGGCATGGAAGGGTTTTTACACTGCAATTATTACCGGATGTTCCGTTGGAATCATCATCTTTATGGTAGGATTCTTCGGAGGCGGAGTATTATCCTCTTTCTTTACCAATGATTCCGAGGTAATCGCGCAGAGCGCCGCTTACCTGAAAGGTTTCTCTGCCGACTGTATACTGACTTGTGTACTTTTCAGCAGTATCGGATATTTTAATGGCTGTGGAAAAAGTATTCCTGTTATGATCCAGGGAATCACTTCCGCATTCTGCATCCGAATTCCGGTATCTATCATTATGTCGAGATTACCGGAAACATCTCTGACTTATGTTGGAATGGCGACACCTATCACAACTGTATATGGAATTATCTTTTTTGTAATCTGTTTCCGGCTGTTAAATAAAAACTCAGCCAAATAATAAAAATGGTTTCCTGTTATCAGTTCTCTTAGTAGAGATGCTGATAACAGAAAACCATTTCCATTATTTGATTATCCTCCGATACATGAATCGCATAGAAAATTTCATTAAGATACGAATCACGTACAACTGTCAGATACCATGCCTGAATCCATAAACTTCATAATCTTATCTAAATACATTTCCATCGTCCTGTCATCGCTGCGGTAGGTCTCATGTCTGGTTCCCGGCAGGTAAACATATTCGCAGGAAGTAATTCCTCTATGATTAATTTTCTCTGCAAATTTTCTCAATGCGTTTACAGATACAAAATCATCTCTTTCTGCCTGAAATAGCAAAACAGGTGCTGTCAGTTTCTTCCATCCACAATATTTTATGTACCAACTCATTTTTACAGACGCCAGAAGCCACCCATAAGAAGCTGCACTAACCTGGAATTTTTTATTCTCTTTACGCATCTCATTATATTTTTCGAATCTTGGTCTGGAAGTACATCCACTGGTTTCGAAAGTCTCACTACCATCATAAGGCTTCTGACCAGCCACATAGTCTTCCTCCCTTCCCAAAAGGCACTTCGTCTGTGCAATAGCAATCACCAATGGCCAGGGAACATTTCCGGTGAGCGGGCGGAGCATAGGAGAATTCAATATAATCTTCTGAAACAGTTGCGGCTCCCATGCAGCTGCAATTGTGCCAATCGCCCCACCCATAGAATGTGCAAAAAGAACTAACGGCAGTTCAGGATATGTTTTTTTAATTACATGGCATATTTTCAAAAAATCTCTCACATATCGCTTCCAGGTATCTATATGTACAAGAGATGGATCTGCTGTCAGGCAATAACTTTGTCCATGTCCCATATGTTCCGGCATATACACATGATATCCAGCCTTCAGAAAATAATAAATCATCTCTTCATATTTCGGCGCTGCTTCTGTAAAGCCATGACTGATTATAATCACGCCTTTCGGCTTCTCTGCCAGGTAGCGCTGTACATGAATTTTCCCCACTATCCCCGTGTCTTTTCGATGCAGATGATCCTCTGCACCAGAAATGTACCCCTCCTGACGGTGCGTTGCAAGATATGGTTCTATTTCATCATTCATTTTATACAAATATTCATTCTCATGTATTATTTCCATTATATGTACTCCTGTTGCTTTTTCATAATTCTGTTGCTATCTGCTTTTCACCATTCGATACATACCTGTATTATAATCTTCACTGGTGCCTGTTAATAATCCCATTAATCTTTTTCTCATTATAAAATACCAGTATAATTCCGCCTATACAACAGAATACTGCTGCCCCAAAAGCAGCAACTCTATAACCAGTTCCCTCTGCTGCCCCTATCGTCGAGACTGCTGTAAATATCAACATAGAAATACTCTGCCCAAGTTTAAACGCAAATGTTCTCGCCGCATAAAACATTCCTTCACGATTGCTTCCTGATGTAATCGAGTCGCTCTGCGAAATATCTGCCACAACAGCCTGCGGAAGAATTCCGAAAATCGCCATAGGAAGAGCCGCCACGACTGTCAGGATCAGTCCCTGCACCGATGCCGGAATAAAACTCATTTTTCCCATAAATCCGGTATAAAAATAAGCAAGGCTAAATACTGCAAATGCAAACAAGATCATCTTTTTCTTTCCAAGTTTAGGAGTAAGCTTATTTACCGGAATATAAAATACAAGAGACAACGCTGTCATTCCCACAAAATACAAAGTTGTCATTGTTTCCGGAAGTTTCAAAAGACTGGTGACAAAAAATGGAAGACCTGTCTGAAACATGGTAAGTGCAATCCAGTAGAAAATATCAGATGCCACAAACTTGCGAAATTCTCCATTCTTAAAAGTAGCTGCAAGAGATCCAAAAGCTGACTCTTTTGCAGGAACCGTATCTACATAGTCTTTTTCACGGATACAAAATACCGGCACAAGCATACAGATAAACGCTATAGCCGCCATCAAAGTAAAGGTCATACGGATAGCACCAACTCTGCCAAAAGCAGGAATAAACATCCCCCATATCGTAGGTGCCAGATACGCCACTGCAGTTCCGGCAATAAATGTAAAGGAAATGACTGTGGAAATATTAAGTCTTTCCTGCTGGGTATGTCCAAGTTCCGGAATCAGCGCATTATATGGTGTACAGTACGCAGTAATGGAAAGATAGTACGCCAGAATCATAATCAGCAAAAACACTCCATTGATCCAGCTGTTTTTATTAACCGGTGACCAGAAAACCAGTACTGTAGAAAGCGCCAGCGGTAAAGATGCCCATTTCAGGAACGGAATTCTTCGCCCATTCTTTGACGTACATCTGTCAGATAAAGAGGCGATCATTGGATCTGTAAAAGCATCAAAAATCCTTCCGAAAGCTGTAATTCCGCCAATAATAGTAAATATGCCAAAGACCACCAGCCCCTGTGGAATGAACACTGTCTGTCCCTGACTGATGGCTGTCTTATCCGGCTGATAAAAATATACAAGCCAGTTAGAAATAATCCCGGACAACATCGCCCATCCAAACTGTCCGGCTGCAAACTGCCATATTTTCCCTGTTGTTAACTTTTTCACCGTGCACCTCCAGATTTCAGAACTACTACTTATTTCTTGCAAGAATCGAACTCTTTTCCAAGCATGGAAGTTCTTCTCCTTCAACAGTCGTCACAATTCCGCCTGCTTCTTCAACAATAAGTGCACCTGCCGCAAAATCCCATGGAGATAAAATAAGCTCGAAATAAATTTCCGCTCTTCCTGATGCTATGGCACATAAATCAAGTGCTGCAGATCCGCTTCGTCGGATATCAAGGCATTTTTGAAAATATTCGTAAGCTAATTCAAAGGATGCCTTCGCAAGCTCCGTATTATACGGTGATGAACCAAACAAAACAATGCTGTTTGCCAGATCATCCTTCGATACATGAATCGCATTTCCATTCATATATGCACCCTCACCGGAAATCGCATAGAAAGTTTCATTAAGATACGGATTATGCACGACTCCCATATATCTCTTTCCATTTCGAATCAATCCAATAGATACACAGCTCATATGATAATCTTTAATAAAATTGGTAGTTCCATCAATCGGATCCACCACAAAAATATATTCTGCATTTCTGTTAATCTGGCAATCCTCTTCTTCCCCCCAAAACTCCGCTTCCGGAAGAATCTCAGACAACTTTTTTTCTAGCATTTCCTGAATTTTGCAATCATACTTCGTAACAAAATTTGCTTTTCCTGCCTTATCCTTAATGCCAAAATTCGCCCTGTCCGCCTGAAGCATAACCTGTCCGCATTCTTTTGCCGCTTCAATTATTTCATTTAATATCGTATGTGGAGTTTTCTCCTTTAGTTCCATATTATCTGTCACCTCTCAATAGAAAATGGTTTCCGTTTTATCAATACTTTTATAATTTCTCATACTTTTCAATCAGACACTGATGTTCTTTTGTCTTCTTGTCATAGTTTATCTCAACCAGCAAAATATCTCCGGTATAATCCAGAACTGAATCCGGATATTGTTTTTCCTTAATCTGCTGTAATGCTGTCTTGACATTCTTATTCCATTTAAGTTCTACGACAAGCGCCGGATAACTGGAAACGTATTCTGGTTTTGGAATAAATACAAAGTCTGCAAACCCACGTCCTGTCGGCAGTTCACGAACTGGTTTAAAATAATATTCCATTGAACTCAGATATGCAATTGCAAGTACACTGCTCAAAGAATTCTCATTATTATACTGAATATTCGAAACATACTCTGTATGGATTTTCTCAATTCCCTCTTCAACTGCTTCTTCATCCATGTCCAGCGTAGCCTCCAGTAAATGTTCTGATTCCTGCTGAAAAGTAATCATCTCATTCCATTTTCTGCTTTCAACCGCCATTGTCAATTCCTGCCGGATTTCTTCATTTGGAACAAATGCAGTTCTTCTATTCTGGTTATATCCCAAATAACCAAGATGGATCAAATACGTAAGTACATCATCTTTGCTTTGTATATTCACCGTATCATTTTTGAAAGCAGCTGTATTCACTTTAATCGAAGCACCGGAAAGTATTTCAATTATAGCGTTTTTCAAACCATCATAATTCATATTGATAAAAGGAACAATTGCTTCATAAGAAGCAGTCTCAGACCAGTAACTTCTAAACCTGCCCCGCACACAAACACTTACTACTGCTTTAGGATTATATACCTGATAGTCCTCCAGCAAATAACCATCATACCAATATTTTACTTTCTCAAAATCTCTGTGATATCTTTCGCAAAGATCCTTCACTTCAGCTTCTGTAAATCCAATATATGGCGCCATCACTCCTGCATCAAGCATTGTAAACTCATCAAAATTATTTAATGCAGACTGCGTTTTTTCTTTCTTTATCGGCAAAATACCTGTAAGATACACCAACTGAATATATTTTGTCGGTTCCGTTCCCTTGAACATCGCCCGCAAAAAATTAATGTACTTTTCCTGTACTTTTTTATTTGCCGCTTCATCTCTGATCAGAACATCCCACTCATCAATAATTATAATAAATTTCTGTCCAACAATATTTTTAATACGCGAAAGACTTTCCGACAAACTTATCTCTTCTTCAGGCAGAACACCAGGGTAAATCTCTCTCAATTCAGCCTGTACGGATTTCGTAATAAACGCTACAACATTATCCACATTATCACAATTTGCCAGAAACCACTGAATATCAAGATGAATCACATCATACTTATTAAGATGCGTCTTAAAATCGGATTCCCTGCTTATATCCAGCCCTGAAAACATTTCTTCGGAATTACAGCCTTTACTATAATAAGCGGCCAGCATATTTGCAGCATATGATTTTCCAAACCTGCGTGGTCTGCAGTTACAGATATAAGCTTCTGTTGTATTAAGTACGCTGTTTGTATATTCCAACAATCCGGTTTTATCCACATATATCGGAGAATTCAGTGCCACCTGAAATGCACTGTTATCAGGATTTACAAATCTACCCATTCCTTACACCCCACAATCAAAAAACAGCTTCACGTTATCAAAATTTTTAATAAAATAATGATAGCATGAAACTATTTTAACGTAAAGCTGAAAAAAACTGTTATATATCCAGACACCCGGGCTATATCGGAATTCTATAAAATAATCTCAATTATTTTGCGTAAATAGAACCAACAATCTTTCCCCGTAATGTACACGGCAGAATTTTACATAAGAATCTCAGAATCTTATACTTCACACCCGCCACACAAATTGGTGCGCAGTTCTTTTTCTGTGCAATTCGCGCAATATATGTACCAATAATCTCCGGCGACATCCCACTTAGTTCATCTTTCTCCATCTGACTGACACCGTGTGAAATACGGCCACCGTATTCATCATCACCCAAAACTATCTTTTGTCTGGCCTGGGTAAAACCGGTATGAATATCTCCAAGTTCTACTGCTGTTACCCTGACACCATAAGGACTTACTTCATTATCAAGCGCGCAGGAATAAGAAGACACTGCTGCTTTACTGGCTGAATAAAACGCCTGAAACGGAATGTGTGCCACCGCTGCCACAGAACTGATATTGACAATATGCCCTCTGTGCTGTCTGCGCATAGAAGGAAGAACAGCTCTGCTTACATTGACAGTTCCGAAAAAATTTACATCAAATTGTGCTTTCGCCTGTTTTAACTCTGTAAATTCCACCGCCCCGGAAATACCAAAACCTGCGCAGTTTACAAGAATCTCGATACTTCCTCTTTCCAAAAGGATCTGCCCAACGGCTTCCTGCACGGAAGCCTCATCTGTCACATCTACGCACATATGCTTCACGCCTTCTACCGGAACATCCCGGCGACTGAACTCATAGACTATATAGCCAGCCTTACTCAATGCTGCTACAGTACATCGTCCGATTCCGGAACTTCCGCCAGTGACAAGAGCTGTTCTTTTCTGTTTTGATTCCATATTGTTACTTACCTCATTCCATTTTTTCTTCTTACCACACGGGTGAGTTTCTGTCGTATTTCCTCATTCTTGAATAACTGCCTGCACCATTCGTCCTGTGCCATAACATCACCACAAATCATATTGTTTCATAGTTTCTGCGTTTCGATATTCATGTTTTTCATAATATCCTATCAGTCTTCCCTCTTCTCTGAGTGCCACCATATAAACATCTTTATTTTGCTTCTCATTATGGAAAGTATAGACAAGGTTATGGCTCTCATCTGCCGCAAACCAGTCCACTACCTTCTGTATTTTATCCCTGGATTCCTGATTATGACAATCTAACAGGCTTCTTCCAATAAGTTTATCACCGCCTCGCTTCGCATAGCTGTTAACAGCTGCCGGATTCATGTAGATAATCTCATGCTTAAGGTTGCATATAACAATCGAAGCCCTGTCCTGGTCAACAATACTCTTATAAAAACTAATCATATATTTTTTTATGTCCTTTCATTTTTTTCTTTCGTCTAATAGTTTACTATCCACATCAAATATCTTTAAATATCCGTTGGCATACATACGGACACCATCAATGGTATTTATAATAAATTATTACAAAATTTTCGAAACAAAATAATCTGCCTCAATAATATGCCTTACATTCTTCTCCCTGGAGTCAACAATACTCACACGTCCATTCTCCGCTGTCAAAGTCACACTGGAACCATCATTCCGATAAACAGTCATATGTTCCACTGGGCGTTCCAATGTCTCTATTGGATCCTTCATCTTTTTTAATCGCCGATACTCATATTCTGGAATAAAAAATTCAAGTTTTGAAATAGCTCTTTTTTTCTTTAATGGTGTTTTTCTTAATGAACCATTTTTATTCATAAAACGATCCGCAAATTCAACATTTTCCGTCATTTTATCAATTACATCCGAAATCCCGTGAATTAAAAACTTTATCCTCACACGACTGAAGTCGCGTGCTTCCAGACGCTT
>NZ_JAJDML010000084.1:0-8898 GCF_020594215.1 Blautia sp. DFI.1.216 | reverse complement strand
TAATCCATCGATGAACTACCTGTATCATAGAACATTTTTGTGCCCTGTGCCGTATGTCCACAAAGTAGGAATTAAGGGTAAAAATCGGAAATTTCCACGATTGCGGAAAGTGTGATATAATCCAGTTAAGCGGCAGAAATACAACCGCTGGAAAGGAGCGTGCGCCCATGAAAGGAGCAACTACCATACAGGAACGTCTTTGGGAACTCCGCAAGGACAAAGGCTTAAATTTGGAAGAATTATCGGAGCTGACGGGCATTTCCAAATCAGCTCTTGGAAGTTATGAGAAAGAGAATTATAAGGAAATCAATCATGGCAACCTTATCACGCTGGCAGACTTCTATGAGGTTTCCGTTGATTATCTGCTGTGCCGGACAGAGAACCGGGAACAGATCAACACACCATTAACAGGGCTTCATTTGAACGATGAGATGGTGGCACTTTTGAAAAGCGGTCGAATTAACAACCGTCTGCTCTGTGAGCTTGCCACTCATAAGGATTTTATCAAGTTTCTTGCGGATATTGAGATTTATGTAGATGGGATTGCCACCATGCAGATTCAAAACCTCAACGCCCTTGTCGATACTGTCCGGCATGAAATCATTGAACGGTATCGCCCCGGCGAAGATGACCCCCATTTGAAAGTGCTACAAGCCGCCCATATCAGCGATGATGAATATTTCAGCCACATGGTGCTGGATGATCTCAACCTCATTATCCGGGATATTCGGGAAGCCCACAAAAAGGATAGTGAAAGTGCCCCACAGACCACCGTTGCCGATGAACTGAAAGAAAATCTGGAAGCGGTCGAAAATTTCAAGGGTAGTCGGGATGAAAAGCTGGTCATCCTTTATTGCAAGCAACTCGGTATCAACTATAAAAATCTGTCGGAAGAAGAATTCCGCTGGCTCATTCGGATTCTCAAAAAATCAAAGAAAATGGGAACGCCTATCAGCCAGAGGAAAAAACGGTAACAAAAAACCGCTGTTGCATGGTTGTGTTAGCTTCCATGTAGCAGCGGTTTATGCTGTGGTTATTCAGTTGAAATTTCAGAAAGACAGGCTGGAATTTATGAACTTAATGCCGTTACCAATGATAAATATCTTTCTGTCTTTTTCTTAATATCATCTTCACTAACACCATAATAGATATACAAATCTTTTGAAATTTTCTCAAACTGTTTCATTACTTTCTTGTTTCCAGAATAAGATATACCGAATATATTCCAAATATAATCTATCTCCATCTCAAGAGAATCATCACCGATTCTTATTTCATATAGATGAAAGTTCATAGGAATTACATTATCTGGCATTTCGGCAATCATTTCGCTTCGAGTCTTTATTTTACAAAAATATTCTCTGACAGATTCTTCATTAGAAACATCCGGCTTTGGAATATCCTTCATTTCACCTAAAACTTCTGGTTTATGCTGTAAAATCAAACTCTCCTTTAGGTTTTTTTGTTGTTCAATATATTTTCTCTCAGTTGAATTAGTTTCAATTAGATTGTAGGTATTCATTGCATATTGTACCAATTCATCAAGAGTATGTGAATCTGCAACCACTTTCTTCTCTACTATCTTACGTCTATATCTGTAGATAATATTTCGCATCCTTACTTTTAGAGGCTTTTTCCGTGTTCTGCCAGCTATAAAAATACTTGTTGGGCCATCTGCACCACCTATTATTGAAACTTCACTTTTGCTTTTTTCTTTCATAAGTGTTCATCCTCGCAAATTGGAATTTGACTAATCCTACATGTGCATCATATTACACTCATGTAATTATCCTCTACATAAACAGCTTTTCCATCAGCAAGCTTAATCTCATCTTTGCCGTTCGGTAATACTGTTGTTTCAGAACCATTCCAATGGGGGATAATAGGATTGTCAATAATATGTAATCCATCTGTTAAATTTCCCGCCGCATACATACTTCCTGCACTGATTCCGACATATATAAGTCCGTTTTTAATTGCATTATTAAGTATTCTATCAAAACCAGTTCTAGACATTTCACGACAAAGCACAGATACATCACCACCACTGACAAAAACAGCATCAAATTGGTTTAATTCTTCAAAAGTTAATAGCCTTGTAAGCATAAACGGGGTTGTAACATACGAAGAATAGGTTCTTTGATAGTCTTTTGAAAGAATTAATTCCAGATTGTACACTAATATATTTTCGTACTGAATTCCCATTAGAAAGAGTTCATGAAAACATATTGCAAGCGACTCTCTTGCACCATCTGTTTCAATGCCAGCTGTTGGAATGTAAAGCACTTTCACATCCTTCGGACACTTTCCAATAATATCAAAGAATTTCTCTTTCATCTTATCGGTCAACCCTGCAGATGTAAGAAATAGATGTTTTCCATTCATATTCTTTTACCTCGTCAAACTCCGATTTATCATAATCATTCTACCATACCGTTATGAATAAATCATCTCATGCAAAACAATTTCTTCTGCCCGATTGTGAATGTTATTGCAACGCTGCACCCATTCCATCTGACAGATACTCTTTAATTCTTCTGTGACCCCCCTCAGCAGCTTTCATCTGCTCTATGATTGTATCTAATCGCTTCTGTGCCTGTTCGTTCAGATCTGCAAGATATGTCCATAATTCCCCTGTCAGGGTCAATGTATTCAATCTGGCTGGGTGGACTTCTCTTAAATATTCCCGGTGCATCCGTCCGTACTTTCCGATAGGGCGGTGTTCCTCCGGCAATTTCAAATCTGGTAAATAATAATCTCCATTCAGAGTGTAATGCAGTCCGTTTTTCTCTTCATAAATGTGTTTCTTTAATCCGCTCATATTTTTAATCTCCTCATTCTGGTTTGTTGTTTCTGCAAGTCTGACTCTCCAGAAATATTGGTAAATCATTGGTAAAATCGAGAATTGAACACAAGAAATGCTATTTATAGAAGTATTTAAGACGATTTAAGACTTTTTCTCACGAACAGTAAATCCTGCCGTGGCAAACAAAAAGCACTCGTATCATTGCTTAAAACTCCTTGAAATGCTGTATTTACGCTGTTTACAGGCATTTTCCGATAATTTTCAATCCTGTCATTTTCCTGTATATCACAGCATAAATTCGTATATTTTCTTATCCAAATTTAGTAACTTCTTAGTAATAATCAGCCTGGAAAACAGGCTTTCTAAGAACCTTATAATCAGATTATTCTTAATTCTTTTTTCTATTATTTTATCATACTATGCCAGTTTTGCAATCCTATTCATCTCTTCTTTTGCATCAATTAATCCCAGATGCGTATATACATTTAACGTAACCCCTATATCAGAATGTCCCATTAAATATTGGAGTGCTTTCGGATTCATTCCAGCTTTCGCCATATTGGAACAATATGTATGCCTGCATACATGTGGATGTGTCAAGTATAGGACAAAAAAAATTTTATTTTTTTCTGCCGAAGACTATCTGACGCTTCCATCAGGTAGTCCCAGCACCTTTATTATCTTCTGGTAAGTCATTCTTGTCCTGCTCAAGTTACCTCTATTCTGAAAAAATATCGTCAAAATTCCATTCGATTTCGATTTCATCCTGACTATGAACACGGATCACCTTGATAATCTCACGCAGCTTCTCTGTATCGAACTTCTGAATTCCCAAGAAATCTTTTAGTTTTATTTTATCAGAAAGTTCATTTTGTTCAAGAAGCTTTTTACTATTCTCCGCATCTTCTATCTTTCGTTTTATTTCCTCCAGCTGTACACTTATCTTTCCTGCTCTCTGCTTATACGAATCACGATCTATACGACCATCTTTGTAATCATCATAGAGTTTCATCTTTTCCGAGGTCAACTGTCGGCTCTGTTTTTGCAATTCTGCGGTATTGATCTCTTTGTCGTCGCATTGCCTGTTGGAAGATACTTTCTTTTCTTTTTCCAATATTGACGCTGCATACTGATGAACAAGCCCAAGGATATTCTCCTCCAACGGTTCCCGCCGGATCACCAGACTTCGACACACAGGATCTCCATTGGTTCGGGCATCTGAACATTTCAGCAAATGCTCTGTTTCTTTTAGCAGAGAATGCCCGCAGTTAGCACATAGCAACAATGCCGGCTGTTTTTTACGTCTTTCCAGAGTAAAATTGGTACGTGATTCCGCAACACTTCTCTTCTTTTTCGGATGCATTTCATTTGCTTTTTCAAACAATGCCCTGTCTATAATTGCCGTATGATGATTTTCCAGGCGAACCCATTCTGTTTCATCATTCAGAACTGCTTTATGACCGGTATGCATACTGCAACGTGTTTTTCCCCAGATTCTGGTTCCAATATAAATCTCATCCCGGACAATTGCCGCTACTGTCGTAGGGCTCCAGTGTTTCTTTTTGATCGTGTCAAACCTCTGGAACTGCACCTGATCCCCTCTTGATAATTTCTGCTCATCACAAGTGGCAATCGCCTGTCCGTTCAATTCCCTTGTAATATCCGCAAAACTTGTTCCTTCCGCTGCCATCCGAAAAATCATTTTCACGACTTTTGCAGCCTCTGGATCTACTTCCAGCCTTCCATCTTTTCCTTTTTTATAGCCATATCTGGCATTTACCGGAAGGCGTGTACCATTTCTCGTTCTTGTCTGCAATGCTGATGAAATTTTCTTGGACAAATCCAGGCTATACATATTGTATACCAGATTCTGCAATGCTACATTCATTCCACCAGTCATTCCGCTACTTGCTGCACTGTCATAGCTGTCATTAATCGAAATAAATCGAATCTGTAGAAGTGGAAAAATATATTCAATATAAAATCCAACTTCCAAATAGTCTCTTCCAAATCTGGAAAAGTCTTTCACAACTACACAGCCGATTTCTCCGCTTTTCATGTCATCCTGCAGCTGTTGAAATCCCTGCCTTTTAAAATGAGTACCGCTGACACCGTCATCCACATATTCCAGAATATCCGACTCAACTACACCCAGCTCATCAATTACAAATGATTTTAACAGAATTCTCTGAGAAGTTACACTGTCGCTCTCTTTTTTGGCTCTGCCATCTACATTGTCATCTTCTGCAGACAAACGGATGTAAACAGCTGTTTTTCTAAGATCTGTCATCTTGACTGCGCCTCCTTCTCTTTCTTTAGTTTCTGTAAATCTGCAAACTGATCGTCATATACCAGCTTGATCTCATAATCATACTTACCATGGATAATAATTGAATCCACAAAGGCATCTGCCATTTCTTTTGTCAGCTTACGCTTTGACATATAAGTATGTATCACATTTCCCCAGCCTTCTTCAATGTGGTAATCCTGGGAATACCGAACCTGTGCCGCCAATACTGTGTCCAGACGGCTCTTGATATTCTCAATTTCATTGGAATAGATCCGAGAAAACTGTATGTATTCTTCTTCTGTAATCAAACGTTCGGAATAGTCTTCATATAAATCCGATTTACGCTTACTGATACGGCTTAGTTCTCGTCGAAGTTTTCCTACCTCTTTATCCAAAAGCAGGTACTGTGTCTGATTTTTGGAAGCTGCATTCATTTTCTGAATCATTTTTTCTGTATCCAATACGGTTTTCATATGCGTTTGGATCAGGCGAAGAACATCGTCATCCACATATTCTTTTCTGACTCTGTGCCCTTTGCATTGCTTTCCTCCGGATTTATGGTTAGTATTGGCTCCGCAGATATAAAAGAATGTGCCATTTCTTTCTCTGGACAACGTCATGCGGTTGCCACAGCCTCCGCACCATATCTTTCCTGTATAGAAATTATGGTTTCTAATAGCCCCATTGTTCTGCTGATGTTTCTTCTTATAAGCTTCCGTATATTCCTGGATTTTAGATTGTACCTGTTGAAACAACTCTCTATCTATAATCCCTTCATGCGTGTTCTCCACATGCACCCATTCACTCTCTGGTCGATTTCTCTGTTTATTTCCCTGGAAAACACTTTGCTGATATTTTCCAAATACAGAATCACCTGTGCAATGAACATCCTGAAGAACTCGTTTCACTTCATAATTGTTCCAGGGTTTTGACTCCGGAAGCGGCTTCTCACCGGTTTTATAGAATTTTCTCTGTAAAGTCGGCGATAAAACTCCATCTTTATTGAGCTGTCTTGCAATATCACTATAGTTCCTGCCATCCATATACATAGAAAATATACTTTTCAAATGTTCTGCAGCTTCTTCATCAACGATCAGCTGATGATGGTCTTCTTCTGACTTTCTGTAACCATACGGTTCCCAGGCACTTGTAAATTTTCCTTTTTTCCAAAGAGCTTTTTTTGCGCTGCTGCTCTTTTTGGCAAGGTCTTTCGAATAGAACTCATTGATAATATTCTTCAGTGGAACTGTAAGATCCACACCCTCTCTGAAGGAATCGAAATCATCTGTCACAGCCAGGAATCTTACATGAAAAAACGGAAATACTCGTTCAATATAGTTGCTGGTTTCGACATAATTTCTTCCAAGTCTGGACAAATCTTTTACAATAACACAATTGATTTTTCCATGCTTGATATCTTCCATCATCTGTACGAATCCAGGACGGTCAAAATTTGTACCTGAATAGTCTGAGTCCTTATAAACTTCCGCAACCGAAATATCTTCCGTATCTGCTACAAAGTTTTTCATCAATTCCACCTGGGTTTCTATCGTCCCTCTTTCTAATGTTTCTTCTGTTTCCATTGAAATTCTGGCATACAATCCTGCCCGGAATGGTCTTCTCACCTCTGTCTGGACGGTTGCACTGCCGACTACTGTCGGAATGTTTTTCCTACTCTTTCGTGCCATTTTATACAACCTCCTTTACCTTGACCTGCAGATTATTATCATCATCTACTACCGTATCAACTCCCATAGCCGGTAATTGATTCAGCAATGTCTGATAACAATCATCAAAATCAAAAGTGATCTCTATATTCTTTTTATCATATACTCTGATTTTCCTGATCAGTTCTACCACCACTGTGCGGGACAGTTCTTCAATATCCTGATATTTCACAAAATAATCCAGCCAGGTATTGGCATTGTCTGCTTTTTCCAGCTCACTATCCATTTCTTTCTGGATTGCACGGATACTCTCTTCCGCATTTCTAAGCCTCTTTCCATAGGCTGCATGAAGCTCTACATAGTCTTCTTTTGATACAATGCCCTCTTTCATATCCGAATAGAGCATCATCCGTAACTCCTTACAACGTTCTGTCTCCTGTTTTTTCTTCTCCAGCCTGTCCTGCAGCTTCTTCATATTGATCTCCTGAAATGGCACAGTACCAACAAATTCCAGGACTCTTTTCAGGTGCAGGATATTCTGGATATGCTGTTTCAGCATCACCAGTACGGCATCTTCCAGATCCTTTTCCGGTATTCTATGACTAGAACAGCGTTTTGTTTCTTTATTTGCGGAACATAGATAATAAGCATATTTTTTCCCTGCCACAGTAGAAACCTTTCTTGTCATAGGTGCACCACAATCCGCACATACAGCAATTCCGGATAACAGATATACTTGCTTTTGGTCAGGCGAAGTACGTGTATCCATGCCCAGAAGTCTCTGAACAATTTCAAAATCACGGTCACTCACCAATGGCTCATGATTTTTCTCAATCCGGATCCAGTCATCTTCCGGTTTCACATAAGTCTGCTTCACTTTATGGTTCGGTGTCGTCCTTTTTCCCTGCACAAGGTTTCCGATATAAACCTCGTTTTCCAGTATCCTGCGGACGGTAACGGAACTCCAAAGTGCCTGTTCTTTCTGCCGGAAGCCTGTTTCATAACGACTGCCGTTGCTGATTTTATACTCAAATGGGGAAAGAATACCCAGTTCATTTAGACGATTAGCGATTGCATCCTGACTCATTCCCTGCAGCTTCATCTTAAAAATATCCTGTACTACACTGCCTGCAGATGGATCAATCTCTAATTTATGCTTATCTGTCTTTGTCTTCCTGTATCCAAAAGCTACAAACGGAGTCACACACTCACCTTTTTTCCTCTTAATCTCAAGATTACTCCTGATCTTAATAGAAATGTCACGGCAATAAGCATCATTGATTAAATTCTTAAATGGGATAATAATTTCGTCTGCCTGATTCTTTCCCTTGAGACTGTCATAATTGTCATTGATGGCAATAAAACGCACACCAAGAGCCGGGAATAATCTCTCGATATACTTCCCGGAATCAATATATTCCCTTCCAAATCGTGATAAATCTTTTACCACTACGCAGTCTACAATCCCACGCCGGATATCTTCCAGCATTGCCTGGAATGCAGGACGATCAAAATTAGAGCCTGAGTAGCCATCATCAACTCGGACTGAAACAACTTCTATATCTTTTTTGTCTTTCAGGAAATCCAGAATCAAAGCTTTCTGGTTAGAAATGCTGTTACTTTCCAGTTTTGCTGAACTGGAAATATCGCCATCTTCTTTAGATAATCTGACATAGATGGCGGCATGATAGATTTTATTGATATTCTGATACATATCTTACCTCCTTTTATTACGTCAGAAAATCCATGTAATAAAAGGGGGCTGCATAATTTGTCCTTACCGACATTCTAACACAGTCCCCTCAATCTTGCCAGTACTTTTTCAGACACTCAGAAGCATATTCTCAAATGCCTGCTCCATAGATATACCGTTATTGGCAAATCTGACTTTTACTTTCATATTACCGATCCGGACCAGATAAGGATTTCCTACTTTATTCAGGAAAATATCTCTCCGTTCCTGAAGCGATTTATTTCTGTCTGCTTTTATCATCCGTAGATCAGTCATTTCATTGATATCTACGTCACTGAAATCCTGCTCCAGATAATTTCTATATTCCTCTGCCGTCATGCCCTTCTCCTTCCATTCCCATCTGAATCTGTACTGCTTTCAGTACCCGATCCAGGCTCCACTT
>NZ_JAJDML010000083.1:0-8946 GCF_020594215.1 Blautia sp. DFI.1.216 | reverse complement strand
GAGCTGACTGTTACTAATCGGGTGAGGGCTTGACCAAGAATCGCAGGAAGAATGATTTTCAGGGAATGTCAGCATGTATGTAGTTTTGAAGATACAGTGAAAACCAGCTAGGTGATAGCTGGTTTTTTTGTGTATAAAACAGATATCGACCGTACAGATGAGGGGATTGAGGCTGTAAAGAATGAGGAAATGCTTGGAACGGTTTATAATGATAAAGAGGGGCAGGCGCGTGAAATGCTGAATCTTGCATTTGTAATCGCAACGGATGGAGATAAGAGTGATATTCCATTGATCGACGGAAAATATGTGCGCACACCATATCATAAGCTTACGTTGGAAAATATAGAAGAGTCTGAGTAATTTCTCTGATTCGGTATTTATAGTAATTCTGTAAATAAAAAAGGCTGTTGTTAATGACAGCCTTTTTATTGAGCATTTCTGATTAAAGTGTCTGGATATAAGATAATAATTCAGCTTTCTCAGCTGCGCTTAATTTATTTCCTGCTGTAAATGCAGCGATGAAATCTTTGATGGCTCCGTTGTAAGAATCCTTTACAATCTCCTGGGCATAATTTTCATAGAATTTCTTTGAGGTGACAGATGGAATATAGATAGCTCTTTTTCCGCTCTTGTCAATATTCAAAAAGCCCTTCTGTGCCAGACGGGAAAGAAATGTGTTTACTGTCTGTTTCTTCCATGCTTTCTTTTCTTCCTCATTAAAGTGAACCATAATCTCAGAAAAAGTTGCAGGTGTTTCTCTGGTCCATAAATATTGTAAAATATAAAATTCTGTTGCGCTCATTGCATTTCGTACCATTATTATAAGTCCTCCTTATCAGTGTAGTGATGTGTACTCTGGGGGTTATTAAAATTTTTATTGCCAGGTAAATACTTTTGTTTCTGGTAATCGTGGATGTTCAGCAGTCCGTTGAATGGAAAGTCTCCGAACAGTTAACAGTAATTAAAAATAGTAGCGGAAAAGTACACATGGTACTATAAACAAACAGATGTGGAAAAGTTTTATCCGACATCTGTTTGTTATTTTAATATAAAAGTATAAATATTACTAGACGTAGAAATAGACAAAAATGTAAGTGAAAAATAGGTTAATTTATCAATTACGGAGTCTTTATGTTAATAATTGCGAGAGCAGTGCAGGGACAGATTATACAGTAGCCTCTCGGATCATGCAATATTGTTTCAGACCAAAGTGAGGTTTTTCCACTATCCCGTATGTTTTAAATCCGAAGTGTTCATAAATAGGAACGTTATTGGGATTATGGGTTTCCAGAGAAATCAGCATCTTGTGTTTCTGGGCATAATTTATCACCTCATCCATCAGAAGTTCTGCCAGTCCATGATGCTGGTGTCCAGGGTCTACTGCAAGGTAGATCACATGGAGACGCTCTGTCTGGTGAAGCTGATCTGTCCAGCTTGAGTTCAGGTAGTCCTTGCCCTGAATGAAATTCCAGAAGGTTTTCAGGCTTGGATCTTCTTTGATCAGCCATCCGTCAGTGGTAAGTGCAGCTCTGGCCTCTGTGAGACAGTAGTGCAGAAAATTGTAAGGTTCGCTTTCGTCAGAAACAACCAGGATACTGTTCAGTTCGCTGCTGTCAGAATAAATTTCGCATGTCTGAAAGAACTCCGTCAGATCGCAGGAAAAGAGCTCCGGCAGAAGTCTTTCTCTGGTGTCATCATCAGGAATCAGGGTATGATACAGCGGATCCTGTGCGAAACAGACCGTTAACAGTTTCTGTAATCGTGGTAAATCTTCTTCCTGTACTCTGTACAAATTATCACTTTCCATGGTATGTAGTAATCTCCTTATTTATTGCCGGGAACATTGCTGTTCCCGGGAGTGGTAATGTTTTTTAAAAAGACAGTAGATTATTATAGATGTTATCCAACATCGCAGACAGCTTATTAACGGAGGTGTTTAAGTAGCGGATATCGTCCTTATAATAAGCCTTCTGTCTGCGCAGGGCAGCTTCCAGACGACGGATCTCACTGTCGAGTTCCGGTGTTTCTTCTTCCATGCGCTGCTTCAGTTTCTGCACGATCCCGTAGAGATTTTCGTGATGCATAATACGTCCGGCACCCCACATCAGACGGTCTTTTGGCTGGTGAAGAATGTATTCGGTGAAGTGATAGTAAACTTCTTCATCGAAGAGAAATGCGTACATATTATTGTCTACTCGATAGAGAGCCTTCAATGCATCTGTAATATTTCCCTCGGATAAAGCCCGGCTGGCTTTTTCCAGCTGTCGAATATTTTTGGAGGCAGCTTCCTGTGGGAAAATTACTTCATCTTGCCAGTTGAGACGTACCAGATAGTCTTGTGCCTTGCGGAAAGTTTTCAGCAGCTCCAGTCCGGCATATTCCCATTTGTGGCGGAAAGCAATGCGGGCGTCGGAGTCTGAAAGTGTGGCATATTCCGCATTAATCTGGCAGATTTTGTCATAAATATTTTCGGCAGAAGCGGTAATTGTCTGCAGGTTTCTGAGCAGAACATTCTGCTCAGGATCAGCAAATGAGAGTGCATTTTCGTGGATACTTTCTGCGACCGCGTTCATGGTATTGCTGAAATTCATCGGTGGCAGGACAAGTCTGTCAATGGCCATGATCAGTTTCAGATAGCATTCATGATGAAACTGATAGACAGCTTCCTGGTAAACATCCTGATTATCATATTGGGAATGATAATAATTCTGCATGAAGGGCCCGGCACTGAAATCATTGACTGTGGATGGGATACCTGCGATTGCCATGGAGAAATCATCAGACCATGTCTCGATGGGAGAGAGAACCGTGATCCCGTCAGGATATGCTTCCTTCGGGACAGTCAGGCTGTCTGTAAACTGTCTAATGAAATCTGCATATTCATAGGTACAGCGGATGGCATCCTGTCTATTGTGTGCGTGTGCAGGAAGTTCAAAGTTCAGGTCTGCAATCACTTTACCCTGCCAGTCAGGATGTACGCGGAATACCTGATTGTAGGCTCCTGTAGACCAGTCGTATTTGGAATCAATGATTCCCCATTCCTCGGCAGCCATTGCACAGAAAACGAGAGTGTGGGCAGGCTTATAGCCGCCCTTTACCAGTGAACGGGCAATGCCGAGCATCATGGCGACTGCTGCATTATCGTCCTGGAATCCATCGAAATAGGAATCATAGTGTGCAGACAGCAGGATCATAGAGTCTGTCTCAGTACCCTGTATTTTACCTGTGATATTGCCTGCTGTTGTATCCGGGATCACTCTGGAACGGGCATCCAGTGATACTTTTAATGAGGATCTGCGTAATAAAGCAGCATCCTGTTCCAGAGTGTTATGGGTATCTTCTGAATCAGTGGTGTTGTCTTCGCAGGCGGAAATTTTATTTCGGAGAGAACGCTTCAGGATACGTGCATCTGCCTGAGACAGAGAGAATGCAGGTGCGAAATCAGGACCTGCGATATCCTGTGCATTCAGCGCAGACTCTGCGATTTCTCCGTAGCCGTTTGCCTGAACTGCGATCAGGGCAGCAGCGCCGCGCAGATAAGCCTGATAAACAGGGAAGCTGATCCACCATTCGTCTCGCTGGTTGATCTCAACCATAACCAGCTTTCCTTTTACGTTTATGCCTTCATAATCTGCAGCAGTTCCTTTTCCCAGATAAACGAGTTCGTAATCTTCAAATCCGTCTGTCTCGAAATTTGTCTGATATCCGCCCATCTGAAAGGTGTGTTCCTGCCCGTCATCATCTGTAAATTTCAGGACTGCCTTCTCGAATTCCCATCCGTCCAGTGAGAATGTATCTCTGGTTACATCGGTAAGTCCGATAGCTTTCATTTCCCTGTATAACATATCTCCTGTAGCTGTTTCAGCAGCGGAACCTGCAGTACGATAGCCCAGAACAGGGTTTGTTTTCTCTTTTTCCATGCGTCTGGCAAGCTGGTAGGACCAGTCTGTGTCAATGCAGGAAATACAGGAATCTTCAATGTTCAATGTAATCGCCTCTTTCCTGACAGTTTGTATAATATGATCAGATATGATCAGTGCCGGAAATATCAGGGTACTGATCTGTCTGTGGTTTATGATTTTATACTGGAAATATTTTAGCATAGAACAGCAGCAGGAACAAGACAACAGTTGTTGAGAAAAAAGCTATTTTCTGTAAAGATACTGATATTGAAAAGAAAAAATAATTTTGTTATACTTCACTTTATTGAGGTGAATAAATATGGAAGTATTGTTGGCAGGAAATACAGGATATGTAACAGAAACTTTTATAGAAGAATCATTTCCTGAATGTGATGTAGTTGTACTGGGAAATGAGATGCTGAAATCAAATCGAAAAAAGAATATATTATCTCGTCCGTTCATAAAAGATGAGAAAGAACTGAAAGAGATTTTCGAAACATATGAGTTTGAAAGAATTGTTTATTTTTCCAATTATCTGACCATGCATGGAAGGATGACCGGAGAACTGGAACAACTGAGACAGATACTTCAGTTATGCAAAAAGAATAAGGAAATAAGAATGTTGTATCTGACCGGGCAGGAGAGCATTTATAATATTACAAGTGGAAAAACACTTCTGGTATCCGCAGCAGAAAATGTAGTTATGGAATATGGAAATATGTATCAGATAAACACCAAGATTCTGAGAATTCCTCATTTATATTCAGCGGTATACACACAGGACTTTTTTTATAAGCTGTTTACAGAGGCAGAAGAAAGCGGAAAAATTGTTTTTGAGGAATCACCGGAACAAAATATTTATTTTGTATGTATGGATGATCTGGCAGAACTGCTTTATAAAGTATATGACAATTGGGGAAAAGAACGCTGTCTGAATGTTCCGGATTGTTTCAGGCAGAGTTTCAGTGATCTGGAAAAAGAAATCAGAAAGACAATTCCCGGTAAACTGGATATAAGATATCAGAACAGCGGTCAGATTTATAAGGTACAGCCGGATGATCAGATTATAAGACATGAATATGGGTGGTTTCCAAAGATATCTGTTTTTGAAGATATTCCCGGGATGTATCAGGAGTATAAAAAATTATCAGATTCAGATTTCGGACATTTTGCAAATATCAGGAATTGGATATCAAAAAATACTTTGCTGATCCACATTCTGGAATTAATCTCAGGATTTATTTTATTTGAATTTCTAAACAAATATACAGGAACTTATGCTCAGTTTAAAATGATTGACCTGAGACTTGTATTTATTGTATTTATGGGAAGTCTTTATGGAATTAATTATGGAATATCAGCAGCTGCGTTGGAAACTTGTTCTTTGATTGCAGCGTACAGGCAGGAGAATGTAAACATATATACTTTGTTTTATGAGGCTTCTAACTGGATTCCATTTATTTTTTATTTTGCCGCAGGTGCTGTCTGTGGTTATATAAGGCTGAAGAATAAAGAGGATATAGAATTTGTAACAAAAGAAAACAGACTGATCAAGGAAAAATTTTTCTTTATGCAGGAAATGTATCAGGAGACCCTTCAGGATAAAAGACAATATAAGAAGCAGATTCTCGGAAGCAGGGACAGCTTTGGAAAAATTTTTGATATAACAAGAAAGCTGGATGTGATACAGCCTCAGAAACTGTTTATGGAAACCATAAGGGTAATGGAAGATGTTCTGGAAAATCATACAATTGTACTTTATTCACTGGATTCATGGAAACGTTTTGGAAGGATGGAAGTGTCATCACCTGAAATTCGCAGAAAAATGCCGAATTCTATAAGGATTGAAGAGTATCAGAATGCGGTAGAAACGCTGGAAAAGGGTGAGGTCTGGAGAAACAGGGAACTGCTTGCCGGATATCCGGCATATATCGCAGGGATAAAGAGAAATGGAGAACTTGTAATGCTGGTATTTATTCAGGATGCAGCCAGTAGTCAGATGACATTGTATTATCTGAATCTTATCAAAATTTTATGCGGTCTGGTAGAAGTTTCTCTGCTGCGTGCACTGGAATATCAGGAAGCAGTCAGAGACAGGGAATATCTGGAAGGAACTCATATATTAAAAACAGAGTATTTTATGGAAAGGCTGAAGTTATTTCATTCCATAAAAGAACAGAAAATAGGATCATATGCTCTGCTGCAGATTGAAAATCCGGAAATGACACTGGAGGAAACAGAAAGGATATTAAAAAATAAAATCAGAGAGAATGACATACTGGGAATATCGGAGGATGGACAACTTTATCTGATACTGTCACAGGTGGATGATGCCATGTTACCGATAGTAATTGAAAGGCTCGAAAAGAACGGACTTCATTGCAGAGTGATTGACACCCGTAACGAAAGCAGGGTAGCTGAAGAATGATACAGAATATAACAGGGGTTGTTTTTATTATATTCCATATTATCTGTTGTGTTTTAGTATGGACAGGAATAAACTCCCATTTACTGAAGGTGAAGAGGTATCTCATATTACCTGTGATCTTTGTACCGGTATGGGGTATGATCTGTGTATTGCTTCTGCATTTCCAGATATTTTTTCACCAGGATAAAAAGCGTGAAATCGGAATAGAAAAAATGAAGATCAATGAAGAAATTTACAGGAGCATTATAGCACCGAAAGAAGAAAGTGACAGAAATATTGTGCCACTGGAGGAAGTGCTTCTTATTGATGAGGCCGCTATGAGGCGTGATCTGATTATGAATGTATTGAATGATGATCCGGAGAATTACATCGATATGCTTAAACAGGCAAGGATGAATGACGATGTAGAGGTTGTGCATTATGCGATCACAGGAATGGTAGAGCTGTCTAAGGAATATGAAAGCAGACTGCAGAAGATAGAATACAGATATGCAAAAGAACCGGAAAATCAACAGCTTATTTCAGAGTACTGTGATTTTCTTCAGGAGTATTTATCTCAGGGACTTCTAGAAGGACAGATGGAACTGGTGCAAAGAAATCAATATATAAAACTTCTGAAGAAAAAACTGAAATTTAAAGAGGATCTTCATACATATGTATGTCTGGCTGAGAATCAAATGCAGACGAAGGAGTATGAACAGGTGCTTAAAAGTCTGGAAAGAATGGATAAGAAGTGGCACAGAAATGAAGAATACTGGATACTCAGGATCAGATATTACGTAGAACTGAAACAGGGAAAAGAATTAAAGGAAACATTAGAGCAGATTCAGCAGGAACATATTTACCTGTCGGCGAAAGGAAAGGAGGCATTGGCTTTTTGGCAGGAATGATAAAATATTTACAGTCTTTTCGATTTAAGGGTCTGACTGTTATTCTGGGAGTTTTTCTGGCAATCAGTGTGGTGCTTTGGACAGAGCGTTCAGGAATTCAGTATCAGGCAGAGATCAAGAAGAAGGCATATCTGGACAGGGATACGGTTGTAACTGAAACACAGGCAGTCAAAAATATTGAGAGCAGTTGTCTGGTGCTGATGGACAGCAGTCAGGCAGACAGTGTGGTGGCATGGGAACAGTTTGAAAGAATTTTCATGGATATGAAAACAGGAGTAGATCTGGCAGATATCAGACAGAGTGAGATTCCTGATTTCTCAGGCTATGAAACAATAGTGGTGCTGATGTCGGATCTGAACCCATTGAAGGATGTAGTTATAAAGATTGGAAACTGGGTAGAAAAAGGAGGACGTGTTCTTTTTGCGTTAACACTTCAGAAGGATACATATGTTTCGCTCATTGAGCAGAAATTGGGAATTACAGACTCTGATTATGGAAATGTTCTGGTAGATAAAATCTATATTGATGATGATTTCATGATTGGAGGGGGAAGATCTTTCCAGATTCCGGATGCATATGATTCAGCATGGGAAGTAAGTGTTGGAGAAACGGCGAAGGTTTATGCATGGACAGATGATGAAAAGAAGGTTCCGCTTATCTGGGAAAACAGTTATGGAAAAGGTAAATTTGTAGTTGATAATTTTGGATTATGTGAAAAAGCCACAAGAGGATTTTTTGCGGCATCCTATAGCCTGCTGACAGATGTGATGGTCTACCCGGTGCTTAATGGATCTGTATTTTATCTGGATGATTTTCCATCTCCTGTGCCGAGTGGAGACGGAACATATATCAAACGTGATTATGGTCTCAGCATCAAAGAGTTTTATACAAATATCTGGTGGCCGGATATGCTGGATATGGCAGAGGAACACGGCGTGAAATATACAGGTGTTATTATTGATAATTATGAGGATGATGTGTCCGGAGATGTTGTGGAACAGGAAGATGTGCAGAGATTTCAGTATTTTGGGAATATGCTGCTTCATCAGGGAGGAGAACTGGGATATCATGGATATAATCATCAGCCATTGAGCCTGTCAAATGTGGATTATGCAAATATCCTTCCATATAAAACATGGGAAAGCTATGATGCAATGAAAAAAGCCATGACAGAGCTGATACGGTTTGGAAAAGAGATGTTTCCGGGGACAGAATTGTCTGTTTATGTACCGCCGTCTAATGTGCTGTCAGATGAAGGGCGGGAAATGATCGTAAAAGAATTTCCGGAGATACGTACAATTGCAAGTAATTATTTTGTCGGAGATATGGCATATACACAGGAGTTTGAGGCTGCAGAAGATGGAATTGTGGAACAGCCCCGTATTATTTCAGGTGCTGTGATTGATGATTATATGGAACTTGCGGCTGTATCTGAACTGAATATGCATTTTGTCAATACACATTTTATGCATCCGGATGATCTGCTGGACGAAGACAGAGGTGCCAGACTGGGATGGAAGAAACTGAAAAAACGGCTGGATGAATATATGGACTGGCTGTATACTTCAGCTCCATGTCTGAGAAATCTTACTGCTTCCGAACTATCAGGCGCAATACAGCGGTATGGGGCACTGGTGATCGATAAGGATGTATCAGATCAGGAACTTAATCTTAAATTAACCTATTGTGCTACTTCAAATAGATTATGTGAAAACCTGTAAAACCG
>NZ_JAJDML010000082.1:0-8985 GCF_020594215.1 Blautia sp. DFI.1.216 | reverse complement strand
AGTCCATTCTGAAGAATGATTCTGATTGTGGGGATGCTGTGCAGGAAACAATTCTTAAGGCATATGAGAAACTTCCCACCTTAAAGAAAGAAAAGTATTTTCGAACATGGATCACAAAGATATTGATCAATGAATGCAATGGGATTCTTCGGAAAAGAAAAAATGTTATTCCATATGAAGAATATATGGACAATATGAGGCTGACTGAGGAGGACAGATACAGTCATCTGTATATGGCGATTATGGAACTTCCGGAGGATCTGAGGATTTTGGTAACATTGTATTATTTAGAAGGATTCTCACAGAAAGAGATCAGTGAGGCTCTGGATATTCCGGAAGGAACGATTAAAAGCAGACTTTCCCGTGCAAGAGAGTTTTTGAAAGCACAGTTATCCGATGAAGAAGAGAAAAGACCGATGCCTGGGAAAAACAGCAAGCTATCAAAGAGAATAACAGGAAAGGGGAAAATGTCATGTTAGAGAACAAATGGAATAATATAGCACCGGAAGTACCACAGGATTTTCATGAGAAATTTGAAGAGACACTGAGACATATTGAGCAGGCAGATGCAGTTGATAAAAAATACAAAAGAAAAAGATTCAGTGGCCGATTACTGATTGCAGCAGCAGTGATCTGTACAGGCATGGGAGTAACAGTGGCGGCAAAAGAGTTCTTTAAATGGAATGACCATTTGTTAAAAAGACTGGAACCATCTGAGGAACAGCAGGAAACGATGCAGGAATCAAACTATATTCAGAATATAGACCAGTCTGTAACACAAAAGGGTGTGACGGTTACCCTGACAGATTCTATTCAGGATCAGGGATTCCTGTATGCTTTTTTTGAAGTGAAAACAGAGGACAGTATTTCTATGACTGATCATACTTCTTTTGAGGAGATAACACATTTTAAGATCGATGGAAAAGAAGTATATGCAGTGGACGATAACAGATTTGGAAGCTTCAACACTGGGGTAGGACAGGATATGTTACTGAAAACAGATCAAAATTCTACACATCTTAAATATTTTAACGCCTGTATATCTTATGACGGTGATTATGATCTGAGTAATAAAACAGTAGAAATCACATTAAAGAATCTTACGGAGGAAGGAGATTATGATACGACTGTTATTACAGATGGAACATGGGACTTTAAATGGACCTTGGGTGCAGTAAAGCCTCCGACAACTCTGGAAGTGAACCGGAAATGTGATTTTGGAGGTTATGAAATCACAGTGAAAAAAATGGAAGTAACGCCCCTTTTATGGTCATTATATCTTGATTATGATGAAGCTATGAAGGTGTATGAAGATGAGAAAAACAAGTTTGAGTACACAGGTACAGATTATGGCATGGATCTTTATGCCAGAACCAGTATTGACCAGGTGCGCTATAAAGATGGAACGGTTTTAACACTTGATAGGACCATGGGAGGCATCGCTGGCGGTGGAGAAAAACAGGATAAGGAAAATGGTGTCATGATCATCAGAAACAGCTTCCCGCAACTGGTTGATGTAGATAACCTGCAGGCGGTACATTTTGGAAACATTGACCAGTGGCTTGAAGTGCGGGAATAATAGTTTTTTCGGTGATATAGAAAAATCCTCCCATAATTAGATAATGAGAAAATACAAAAAGAACCGATACAAGGTCTTTGCAAGACTGATATCGGTCCTTTTTGGCTAAGTCTGCCAACTGTAAAATTTTGTTTATATATTAACGCATCCTGTTCATGTACAGGAAACGGATTCTAGCGTATACTGAAATTATTGATTACAAGATCTACATAAACTGCAAATACAGGTTCCGGGTTATATCCGGAAGCCATATTCTGCACTTACCGGTAAAATCTGTAATAGTTGGCATAAAAGTTCATTACATATTCGATATAAGCTTTAAATCTTTTCATTGTCTGTTCCTCCTCTTCTTTACGGGACGGGGAACATGCACTGGGGCTTTTGAAAAACCAGCTCCGTTATACCAGGGAGGAAAATATTTCCTGTGTGGGAGGCGGCATTTATCCCAACATGCTGTGTGCACATCCACCGTTCCAGATCGATGGGAATTTTGGCTTTGCAGCTGCGGTTGCAGAGATGCTCATCCAGAGCAGGAAAGGGTACATCCTGTTACTTCCGGCACTTCCGGATGAATGGAAGGACGGAAAAGTCCAGGGAATGAAGGCACAGGGTGACATCACAGTTGATTTTGAATGGAGAGAGGGCAGGATACACAGGGTTCGCCTCTGTTCTTCCCATGAGCAGAAAGTAACGCTGGAATGTAATGGAATTTCGAAAACAGTATTTTTAAAACCTGATAGGACAGAGAATATGATTTTTGATTGATCTGTCCTGAGGGGCTGGAATCATTGGCAGCCGTATCATGTAAAAGCACATGGTACGGCTGTTTTTAGTACCTGAAATATTTTATAGCACCTTGACTGATAATCATGAAAAGCATGGAAGTGTTCAAACTAATCTTTTGGGGATTTTCTGAGATTGTTAAAAAAAATTGCAACTTTTTTGGGAGTTTGCACGTCTAATAAGTAGAAGCACATAAAGAAAAGCTTTTATACAATATTTCCTGATGACCGGTCTGATATAGGAGAAGGGAGACGACAATGAATGAGATTTTGATACGAAAAGCAAAGAAAGGCGATAAAGATGCCTTTTGTCGGCTTATAGATGAGAATGTACAGAGTATGTACAAGGTTGCAGCGGCATATCTGAAAAATGATGAAGATGTTGCGGATGCAATACAGGATACGATTCTTTCCTGCTATGAAAATTTGAAAAGTCTGAAACAGAACAGATATTTCAAGACATGGATGATCCGAATTCTGATCAATAAGTGCAAGGACATGATACAGAAGAAAAAGCTGGTTACTTATACGGATCAGATGCCGGAAACGCCTTTTCACGAAGAAAAATATGCAGCAATGGAATGGATCCAGGCCTTAGAGCCATTGGACAGTAAATACCGCTTGGTTGTTCTTCTATACTATATGGAAGGATTTGGTATCCGGGAAATCAGTGACATTCTGGATATGAAGGAAAGCACTGTAAAATCTCGTCTTTATCGTGGCAGAAAACAGATTGCAGAGATGTATGGATATAAGGTTAAGGAGGGACGTGCCTAATGATGACTTTAAATTATAATGAGAAAGACTTCCAGAAAAAACTTCAAAAGGACATAGAAATGCCGGAAATCGTGCATGAACATATTAATCAGGCATATCGTTTGATTGAAAATAACGCTGTTTTACAGAAAAAAGCATCAAAGGATCCATATCATTGGATGAAAAGTGGAGGCAGGATAGCAGGAGGGATGGCAGCGGTACTGGCAGTAGGATTTGTATTCTGTGCAATCAATCCGGTAATGGCAAAAAATATCCCGGTTGTAGGAGGACTCTTTGAAATTTTACAGGATAATGTGAGTTTCTTTGGTGACTTTTCAGATCATGCAACAACTTTGGAAGCTGTTGATGGAACGAAGACAGATAGCAGTGAAACAGACGGAGCCAAGACAGATCATACCAATAATGATGCTATTTACACTAAGACAGCAGATGGGCTGACAATTACATGTTCTGAGGTATATGCAAACAGCCAGGCAATTTATGTGACTATGCAGTTTAAAAGTGATAAACCGTTCCCAGAAACAGAAACTGGGGCGGAAAGTGGAACACCAGTCATTGATCTGGATATGACAGGGGGTGTGGACTTTAATTCAGAGGCTAGCCCGGTAATTGACGGTCAAGTGGAAGGAAAATTTCTGGATGATAACACCTATGCATGTATTTTCCGTTATGATTTGGCTGAAGCCGCAAAAGATTATACGGAATATAATGAGAAATACAATGAAATGACACAGCAGGTAATGGATGAGATGGGAATAACTCAGGCGGACTTAGATGATCAGACGGATGAAGGTTATGCGCTGCTGGAAGAGTTTATCAATAAATTGTCTGAACGTGGTGGAGAATATCAGAAGTACATTAAAGATATTGATATTCCAGATACCTTTAACCTGCATCTGGATATTACGAAGGTAAGAGGACTGGAAGCAAACTATCAGTGGTCAGAAGAGGATGAGAAAAAATATGGAAGGGATGCTGGCTACTACAAATATGAAGGTGACTGGAGCTTCGATATCCCGGTTACGGTAGATGATTCCCAGACAGAAGTATTGGAACTCAATGATACAAACGATGCAGGTATTGGACTTAAATCGGTGATTCGTACTCCATATGAATTGACGGTAAATGAACTTTATAAGGAAGGTTCCAACAGTGATTGCTTTATGGTAGCTCTTGATGCCAATGGAAACACACTTCCGTACAATGAGTCTACTGGAAACTGTAATAACTTCGCAATTCAGGACAGAGATATTTCTACGGTAGACATTTATTTTCTGGATTATGTCCAGTATATGGATGAGCTGAAAGGCCAGCAGAATTTTGATAATCCTACGAAAGAGGATGGACAAAAATGGAAAAAACTTCTGGAGGAGAATGCGAAGTACCATAAGACATTGCATTTTGACAATGACAATGTAAAAAACTAGTTGATATAAAAGAAAGATGAATAAGATATGAGACAAAAAGAAGTGATGGGGCAATCAATAAGAACTTCAAAATCGGCAAGACCCGGAACAATTACTTATGTGCCGATAGACAAGTCTGAATTCAGATCTACTGTATCTTCAGACAAAAAGAAAAACAAAATTATGAAAATAGTTGTAATGCTTATAGTGATGATTTTGGTTATGAGCTGTTGTGTGTATGCAGGTATATCTTATTATTACTCATATCACTTCTTTTTGGGTACGACCATCAATGGAATTGACAGTTCAAATAAGACAGCTTATGAAGTTGAGCAGGAGATTGCAGGGAAAAAGGATAACTATGTTATTCAGGTAAGTGCAAGGATGCAGGAACCTCAGACTATTACAGGTAAAGACATTGATTATCAATATGTATCCAGCGGGGAAATCCTTCAGCTGCTGAAGACTCAGAAACCATGGGAATGGATCAGAGGTTTTTTTGAAACGAAAAATTATATGGTTCAAGAAGAGACTGTTTTCAGTCGGGAAAAGCTGGAGGAACAGGTAAGTTCATTAAATTGTGCCAAAAAAGAGAATCAGATAGCACCGGAAAATGCGTATGTAAGTTTTTCTAATTCAGAATTTACTATTGTGCCAGAGACAGAAGGCAGTGAATTAAATGCCAAGGAAGCTTATCAGATGATAAGCAGAGCAATTGATAATGAGGCGGCAGATGTAGATCTGGGAAGCAATCCAAAGGCTTATAAGGAAGCAGATGTGACGAGAGATAGTTCAGAACTTCAGAATATGGTAAATATGTATAATAGCCTGGCAAAAGTAAATATCACATATACATTTGGAGATGAAACGGTAACACTTGACGGGAATACCATCAAAAACTGGCTGCAGTTTGACGAGAAAGGGCAGTTGCTTCCGGATGATGGAGCCTTCAGGCAGCATGTAGTGGATTATGTGGCACAGCTTGCAGCAGATCATGATACAGTTGGCACTGAAAGACAATTTGAGACCACAAGCGGAAGGATTGTGTATGTATATGGCTCAGCCTATGGATGGAAGATTGATCAGGACAAGGAAGCAGCACAGCTCATGCAGGAAATTCAATCAGGAACCCAGACAACCAGGGAACCGGTATATTCTATGAGAGCAAATGCACATGGGATCAATGATCTCGGAGATACATATATAGAGGTAGATCTTACAGAGCAGTATATGTGGTATTATCAGAATGGAAATATTATTTTTCAATCAGAAATCGTATCCGGACTGCCAGGTGATCCGGATAGAAAAACACCCCCTGGAATATTCACACTGAATTCAAAGAGCAGTCCGTCTGTGCTGCGAGGTGAAATGACAGCAAATGGAACCTATTCTTATGAACAGCCGGTAACGTACTGGATGCCATTCAATGGAGGAATTGGCTTTCATGATGCAGACTGGCAGCCGTACTTTGGTGGTGATAGATATCTTACAGGTGGTTCTCATGGATGCATCAATCTTCCCCCGGAAAATGCCGGACAGCTTTACAGCCTTATTCAGTATGATGTCCCGATAATTTGTTTTTACTAATTCTATATTCAGGATGTACAGGACAGGAGCTAAGTTGTAATGCTGTTGGCTCCTGTTCTTCATTGTCCTTTGTGTTTTGCCAGACAGCTTTAATTAATATGTTTATAATCTGCCGGAGGGAATTATGCCGTGTATTAAAATTAGGTAATGTAATTGAAGAGAAGATATGATATTATATGGGCAACAAATTGAATTTTGTGTGGAGGTGATGGTTGTGAAGAAAAAAGTGACAATAGTGTTGGGCATTATTAGTATTGTTGCTATAAGTACAATGATTATGTTTTCAATATATAAGTCTTCAGAAGCCTATCGAAAAGCAAATGCAGCGATACAGTGGGATTGTTCTGTAACCTGCGCGGAAGAGTCAACGCCTGATTCTTATGTAATTACATATTCCGATGCAAAAATTTTATCCAAAACAGGCGTGTTGACGGTTCAGAACAGAAACGATTTTAACATTATTGTGCATCTGCTCTGCGAAGGAAAACAGGAACTCGTATCTGGCAGTATTCCTGCGGGTGGCTGCTATTCTTTTCTGAACGTTACAGATAAAGAACACACGGTAGGTATTCATGCTGATGTTGGTGAAAATACGGATATAAAAGTATTTGTATATGACGGAAAAGACACCGAACCATATACACGATAAATTTTTTATAAAAATGCATGAACCAAAAAACTAAAAGTGAAATCTCTGTGAAACAGGAAAGTTTCTTGACAGTAATACCAAGAACTCCTATAATGAAACCAATCTATTGGTTTTAGACACTTAGATACGTGTATGGACATAAATATAGAAACAGGAAAGTAAAATTTGTAAAGAAGTGTGGAGATTGATATGTATAAGATTAACAGTTCATCACAAAAAATACTTGAAAAGATGCTGGGAAAGAAATATCGGGAAATTGTAGATATGGACTATGATGACGAGATTTCGTATATCCAAAAAAAGAACAACAGAAAATTGGTATTTTCTAATAAGGTGGATCACAGGAAAGTGGGACGTGGAAATCCTTTATTGTCCAGAAGACGTATTAAAACAATGGATAAAGTAAATGCAGGATTGTCGAGGATTAAATAATGTCAGAAAGTACCAATAGTACACCAGTGTTTAAGGAAGAATATCAAAAACAAATAGCTGATATTTATAAACAGTACCAACAAACGGTAAAACCTTATGTAGCTCAATTGGAGGTAATGGAAAATGAATTTCCGATAGAAATCTTAAATGAAGTCAGGGCTATTATGAGTCATATAGCAAAATGCTATGAAATTACAAATGAGGAACTAATTCAAAAGAATATAGGAAAAGCCAAGAGTCATATGAAGCGTTGTGTACTGGATTGCTATAAGTATCTGTGCCTTGCGTACAGTGATTATTATGAAAATTTTGTACATAAATATCGCTTTACAGATTTAACTGTTGTAGATAATGGGGAATTTTGGTCAGATCTTTGTGAAACCGTATCTAAAGCAAAAAAGCAGTTAATACTTGCTAAGCAAAAGGAAGGTATGGTTGAAGATGTGGAAGACGCATACAACGAATTTGAGGCGGCGTATAATCAATATCATAGAGTGTATGAGATTATCGAAAATTCATATCGTCATCTAATAAAACTTAAAAGAAAGACGTTTTGGAAGGTAGCAATTTCCGTTTTAGCTTGGATAATCCCTCTTGTTCTTTCAATTGTGTTATTCTTTCTCGGATAAGAATATGGAAAGCATTATCGCTAAAAACGGTAGTGCTTTTTATTTTATTTTTTAAGGAAAAACGAATGGAAACTTTTGAAATGCCGTTTAAATTGGGAAATGATGCAAAAGCGGCCCTTGTAGGAGAAATATGTACTTGCAGACTATGAAGACAAAACAGAGCTGCATTTAATAGCAAATTTGAGATAGAGTGTATAGAAACAAACTATACGTTCTATTTTGGGGCTTTTTTGAGAAAAATTAGATGTTATTACTGATGTGGAAGAAGAGGAATAGTAATTATACCAATTCAACAATATGCAATAACAGAAAACACTCCACTGCCGATAAAAAAGGTAGCTTTTCCCTATATCTACACGCCATAGGTATCGAAAACCTATGGCGTTTTTTATAAAAATTTTTTCTTGAAAGCAAATGGCTGTTTTTCAAGTCTAATAATTATAAGAAGAAAAGGAGGTACTTTATGGATGCTTTAATAACAGAGGCTAAAAATGGAGATAAAGAAGCATTTGTCAGATTAATCCGGATGAATAAGCAGAGCCTGTATAAGACTGCCTGGATTTATCTTCGGGATGAGCAGGACATTGCTGATGCCCTGCAAAATACAATCCTATCCTGCTATGAAAATATACAGAGACTGAGAGAACCGAAGTATTTTAAAACCTGGCTGATGCGGATCCTTATAAATGAGTGCAAGGACATTCTCCGCCAAAAGAACCATGCAGCAGAACTGGATGATTTTGCAGAAGGTGTACATTGTGAAGAACTGAATCTCTGTGAATGGAAACAATTGCTTTTATGCCTGGATAAAGAAAGTAGGAAAATCGTGGAACTCTATTATTTTGATGAGTTTTCAGTTAAGGAAATCAGTGCCCTTCTTGAAATGAACAGCAATACCGTATCAACCAAACTTTCCCGGGCAAGAGCAAAATTAAAAAAGGTGATCAGGAGGTGAGACTATATGAGGGAAATCAGAAGGATTTTAAAAGAAGAAACTGCAATACCGGAAAATATTGATAAAGCCATGGAAGATGTTCTGAGTGGAATTTTAAATTCCCCAGACGAGAAAACAACGGGGGCTTTAAATAAAAAAACAGCCTGCAAATAAAAAGTCAAGGCTAAATTGAAAGAATATTGAAAAATT
>NZ_JAJDML010000081.1:0-9018 GCF_020594215.1 Blautia sp. DFI.1.216 | reverse complement strand
GATATAATTGTGACCTGTCAGCATCCTATAATATAGGAGCCAGATATTTTATAAGGGAACTTTTAAAACCCCTTCCGGCAACGGAAAGGTCTTTGCTGGAGGCAAAAGTCCCTCCTGTAAAGCGTAGAACTTCATGTGTCTATGCTGACTTAAGAGAACTTCATCTGCAAATGGAGATCTTAAAAGCAGCATAAACACAGGCAGATATACAGCGGATTACCTGTAATGTGGGAACCTGCCGTATCCGGCATGGAAAAAGCACATAACTGTGCAGACCTAAGTTACAGGCGTATCTGCCGATATTCAGTCTGACGCCTAAAGCGTCTGGAAGCACGTGACTTTAGCCATGTGAGGTTCACAAATAATACAGCAATACGTCTTTCTGTTGCAAAAAATGTTGGTTTGTGCTAGGATATGTGTAACACAAAAAGGAGAAGAAAACGTATGATGATAGAAATAGATTTCAGCAGTGATGAAGCCATTTACATCCAGCTGACCAATCAGATCATCATGGGGATTGCTACGTCAAGACTGCAGGAGGGAGATACACTGCCATCAGTGAGACAGCTTGCAGATACAGTTGGGATAAATATGCATACAGTAAATAAAGCATATTCACTGCTGCGACAGGAGGGATTTGTCACTATCGACCGCAGACGTGGTGCAGTGATTTCTATTGATGTAAATAAACGGAAAGCATTGGAAGAACTGAAACAGAATCTCATGGTGGCGCTTGCGAAAGGATGTTGCAAGAGCGTAAGCAGAGAGGAAGTACATCAGCTTATTGATGAGATTTTTGACGAATATGATGAAAACAGATAGGAGAGGACATGGAGAGACAATTTACCAGACAGGCAGAGAATGCCCTCAAATTGGCAACGACAATTGCGAAATCCTGTGGACATGGATATATCGGAACAGAGCATCTTCTTGCAGGTCTTTTGAAAGAACCTGAAGGCACTGCGGGAAAAGTGCTGCAGGAATTTAACGTAGAAGAAGAAAAACTCAGGGAACTTATCAGCAGCCTGGTTACACCGGTTCAGGGCAATACTGCGGCAGCAGAAACAAAAGATCCCCAGTACAGCCCGAGAGCAAGAAGGATCATTGAACAGGCGAAGGAAGATGCTGAGAGTATGGAATGTCTTTGTGGAACAGAGCACCTGTTGCTTTCGCTTCTGAAAGAGACAGACTGCGTAGCGACCAGACTGCTTTTTACAATGGGAGTAAATATCCAGAAGTTGTTTGTGGCTATCCTGACAGCTATGGGATTTGACAATGATACCATTGCAGAGGAATTTCAGTACGCAAGGAATGCGGGAAACAAAAAAGTGACCAGTACCCCTACGCTGGATCAGTACAGTCGTGACCTGACACAGCTTGCAGCAGAGGGAAAACTGGATCCTGTGATAGGGCGTGATAAAGAAATTACCAGACTGATCCAGATTCTGAGCAGACGTACGAAGAATAATCCGTGTCTGACAGGGGAACCCGGAGTAGGTAAGACTGCCATTGTAGAGGGACTTGCACAGCGCATCGTTATGGGAATGGTTCCGGATACAGTGAAGGATAAGCGTCTTGTTGTGTTAGATCTTTCCGGCATGGTTGCGGGAAGCAAATACAGAGGTGAATTTGAGGAACGCATTAAGAATGTGATCCAGGAAGTAAAAGAACATCAGGGAATTCTGCTGTTCATTGATGAAATCCATACCATCATCGGAGCAGGTGGAGCGGAGGGAGCACTGGATGCTTCTAATATTCTGAAACCTTCTCTTTCCAGAGGTGAGATTCAGCTTATCGGCGCGACTACTCTGGAGGAATACCGTAAATATATTGAAAAAGACGCAGCACTGGAACGAAGATTCCAGCCTGTGACAGTGGAAGAACCATCTTCAGAGGAGACTGTTGAGATCCTTAAAGGTCTGCGTCCATATTATGAGAAACATCATGGGGTAAAGATTGAAGATGAGGCACTTGAGGCAGCAGTAAAAATGTCACAAAGATATATCAATGACCGTTTCCTTCCGGATAAGGCAATTGATATTATTGATGAAGCAGCATCAAAGGTTCAGCTTGCGGGTTATCAGTCAGCACCTGAAATGGAACAATATGAACTGGAACTGAATGAACTTCGTGAGGAGAAAGAACAGGCAGTTAAGACTGCAGATATTGAACGCGCAAAAAAAGCACAGGTACGCCAAAATGAAGTGGAAGCCGAAATGGAGAAAATCCGCATTAAGACTGAACGTAGAAATAAGAGGAAGAAACTTGTTGTAGATGAAGCTGCTGTTGCAGAGACGATTTCTGACTGGACAAAGATTCCTCTTCAGAAACTGACAGAGGGAGAAACCAAACGTCTTGCTCGTCTGGAGAAAGAACTTCATAAACGTGTGATCGGACAGAATGAGGCAGTAAAAGCTGTTGCGCAGGCAGTGAAACGGGGAAGAGTAGGACTTAAAGATCCGAACCGTCCCATTGGTTCTTTCCTTTTCCTTGGACCTACAGGTGTTGGTAAGACAGAACTTTCCAAGGCTCTGGCAGAAGCTGTCTTTGGAAGTGAACAGGCGATGATTCGTGTAGATATGTCCGAATATATGGAGAAACACAGTGTTTCCAAGCTGATCGGTTCTCCTCCGGGATATGTAGGATATGAAGAAGGCGGCCAGCTCAGTGAGAAGGTCCGCAGAAATCCGTACAGTGTATTGCTTTTTGATGAGATTGAGAAGGCACATCCGGATGTGTTTAATATACTTTTACAGGTGCTGGATGACGGTCATATTACAGATGCACAGGGAAGAAAAGTCGACTTCAAACAGACGATTATTATTATGACTTCCAACGCAGGGGCACAGGCGATTATGGAACCGAAACGTCTGGGATTCATGTCTGATAATGATGAGAAGAAAGACTATGAACGAATGAAAGGCGGTGTGATGGAAGAAGTGCGCCGGATTTTCAAACCGGAGTTCCTGAACCGAATTGACGATATCATGGTGTTCCATGTGCTGAATAAAGAAGATATCCGGAAAATTGTGACATTGCTTCTTAAAACACTGGAGAAACGATGCGCAGAACAGATGGAAATTCATCTTACAGTGACAAATGCTGTGAAAGATTTTATTGCAGAAAAAGGTTCTGATAATAAATATGGTGCCAGACCGCTGCGTCGTGCAATTCAGAGTAAGATAGAAGATGCGCTTGCAAACGAGATTCTGGAAGGCAGAGTAAAACGTGGAGATAGTGTACAGGTGAAACTTCATAAAAACGAGATTGCATTTGAAGTGAAAAAACAGTAGAAATCTCTGAGCAGACAGATATTTACAATTAAAGCAGAGGACTCACATGATTCACAGAAATTGTGAAATTAGTATAAAAAAATCAGTGAGATACTGGTCAAAAAAGTGAATGTATTATATAATAAGCACATAAAATGTCGGAAAAGTACAGAGATAGTGAAAAACTGTACGGCATCGGCAGATGAACCGGTGGAGCGGCAAACAAAAGAGTCTTAGGAGGACATAGGAAATGGCAGTAGTAAAAGAATTAATCCGTACAGAAGAGAATGGAGCAATCAGCTTTGGTGACTATGAGCTTGCACAGAAGTCTAAATTATCAGACTATCAGCATCAGGGCGATATGTATAAAGTAAAAACTTTTAAGGAGATTACCAAGCTCGAGAGAAACGGAATGTTCGTTTACGAATCAGTTCCGGGAACAGCAGTATTTAATCTTACACAGAGTGAAGCTCAGATGGATTTCCATGTAGAGGGACCGGAAGATGCACAGATCACAGTGGAGATGGAGCCGGATACAGAATATGAAGTATTTATTGAACAGGCAAGCACAGGTAAGATGAAAACAAACCTGGGCGGTAAACTTTCCTTTAGCGTGGAACTTGGCAATGCTGCAAGAGTAGAAGTAAAGATTGTAAAATGCTGAAAAATAAAAAGACGGTATATTTTTGCCAGGAGTGCGGATATGAATCCGCAAAATGGATGGGGCAGTGCCCGGGATGCAAGTCCTGGAACACCTTTGTGGAAGAGACAGTTTCCACAAAGAAGCCATCCTCTTCTGGAGTAATGAAATCATCAGAAAAAAGGCAGGAACCGGTGATCCTTAAAGACATTAGCCTGTCAGAAGATGAACGGCAGACAACTCAGATTGGTGAACTTGACAGGGTGCTGGGCGGCGGTATCGTCCCCGGCTCCCTTGTTTTAGTGGGAGGAGATCCGGGAATCGGAAAATCAACGCTGCTTTTACAGGTGTGCAGGAATCTGGCAGAGAAGCAGGTTTCGGTTCTTTATATTTCAGGCGAGGAATCTCTGAGACAAATTAAGCTGAGAGCTAATCGTATCGGGCAGTTTACGGATAAGATGCAGCTTTTATGTGAGACGAACCTGGAAGTGATACGTGAGGTGATCGAGCGCAGAAAACCGGATGTGGTTGTGATCGACTCCATTCAGACTATGTTTCACGAAGATGTAAGTTCGGCACCGGGAAGTGTCTCTCAGGTGAGAGAATCTACCAATATCCTTATGCAGATCGCAAAGGGAATGGGGGTGTCCATTTTTATTGTAGGTCATGTGACGAAAGAAGGAAATGTGGCAGGTCCGAGGGTTCTGGAACATATGGTGGATACGGTGCTTTATTTTGAAGGCGACCGGCATGCTTCTTATCGTATCCTGCGTGCGGTGAAGAATCGTTTTGGATCTACGAATGAGATTGGTGTTTTTGAAATGTGTAATACAGGTCTTGAGGAGGTGAAGAATCCGTCGGAATATATGCTGAATGGCAGACCGGAGGATGCGTCGGGTTCTGTTGTGGCGTGTTCTATGGAAGGAACCCGGCCGATTCTGGTTGAAATCCAGGCACTTGTGTGCCAGAGTAATTTCGGTATTCCGAGGCGGACAGCGGTAGGAACTGATTTTAACAGAGTGAATCTCCTTATGGCTGTGCTTGAGAAGAAAGTAGGACTCCGTCTGGCTGCATCGGATGCTTATGTCAATATTGCAGGGGGAATGAAGATGACAGAGCCGGCAATTGACCTTGGGATCTGTCTGGCGATTGTTTCCAGTGCGAAGGATATTGTGATTCCTGATAATGTGATGGTATTTGGCGAGGTTGGTCTGAGTGGTGAAATCCGCGCAGTGAATATGGCAGGCCAGCGTGTGCAGGAGGCGAAAAAACTGGGATTTGGAACAGTTGTGCTTCCGGAAGTGTGTAGGTCTTCTGTTGGAAAAGTGGAAGGGATCAACTTGGTTTATGTGTCGCAGATTCGTGATGCGATTGGTTATATTATGAAAAAATAGATTGTCAGACTACTGGCTTATATATGGTTTGAATAAGTCGATCAGACTGTCGTCAAAGATATTTTTGCCTGAGAAAGTCTGCTGACAGAGAGAAAGAGGAAAGGATCAAAAGTTATGGCGAGTGGGATTGATACAGTGATATTTGATATGGATGGAGTGATTTTTGATTCAGAGATTCTTGTGCTTCAAGCGTGGAAAGAAGTGGCAGAACGTCATGGAATCGCAGGAGTTGAGGCGGCATGTCATGAGTGTCTGGGAACAAACAGTGTTGTAAGTAAAGGGGTTTTTCTGAAGCATTATGGTGAAGATTTTCCGTATGAGGAATATAAAGCGGAGATGGCAGAGGTGTTTTTCAGTCATGCTTCCGGAGGCAAACTGGCAAAGAAGCCGGGGGTTGAGGAGCTTTTGAAATATCTGAAGATGAGGGGATTTAAGATTGGGCTTGCCAGTTCTACCCGGGAGGTACTGGTGCGTTCGGAGATTTCAGATGGCGGGCTGCTGGGATATTTTGATCAGATTGTCGGGGGAGATATGGTGGAACGGAGTAAGCCGGAACCGGATATTTTTCTGGAGGCTTGCAGACGACTGGGGACCAGACCGGAGAATTGTTATGTGATTGAGGATTCTCATAATGGAATCAGGGCGGCTTATGCAGCAGGGATGCATCCGATCATGGTGCCGGATCTGATGGAGGTGACGGAGGAGATGAAGTCCCTCGCAGAAGAGATTCTGGGATCGCTTTGCGCAGTGCAGGAATTTTTGCAGGGGTCAGGCATATAAATTCATTTGTTTTTATGAGTGTCAGTGATTGAATAAAAAAGAAATCTGTTTTTACTGGTATTTATTTCAAAACTTTTCCAGGAAAACAGATTCCTTTTTTGTTATATTAAGTTTTTGCTTATGAGAGAACTCCTGTTGACTGTAAAAACAGGATAAACATCATAACCGGCGCAACATAGCGGATCATGATTCGATAAAGTTTTTTTCTGCGGAATCTGCTGCCGTTTCGTTCCATTTCATCAATGACATAATCAGGTGTCATAACCCATCCGATCAGGATGGTGGAAAGTAATGCGATAAATGGCATCATAACACTGTTGCTGATGTAATCCATAATATCAAGCAGCTGTCCTGTAGAGCCATTGGGCAGTTCCACTTCTACATAGAAAATGCTGTATCCCAAAGCAATGATCGCAGAAGCAGCAAGATAAACTGCAGATAAAACAGAAACAGTTTTTTTTCTGCCTGTGTGGAAGATTTCCATACAGTTTGCAACGATGGATTCCAACACAGAGATGCAGGATGACAGTGTTGCAAAAATAGCAGTTACGAAAAAGAGGATTCCTACAAATATGCCTGCTTTTCCCATGGCTGCAAAGACTTTTGGGAGAGAAACAAACATAAGGCTTGGACCGGCTCCCATTCCTTCTGTTCCGGAAAATACGAATACAGCAGGGATGATCATGGCACCTGCAAGAAATGCCACTCCTGTGTCAAAAATTTCAATCTGATTAACAGCCTTGTTTAAGTTAACATCAGGTTTTACATAAGAACCGTAGGTGATCATGATTCCCATGGACACGCTGAGAGAGAAGAACAGCTGACTCATTGCATCCAGTAAAATCTGTAAAAATCGCTGTACAGTAAGCCCCTCAAGATTTGGGGTCAGGTAATAAAGAAATCCCTGGATCCCGGTATGTACCTGGCCGGAAGAATCTGTATGTTTCAGAGTCAGGGAATAAATGGAGATGATGACAACGAGTACCAGAAGAACCGGCATCATCCATTTGGATACTTTTTCAATACCATCCTGCACACCATTGTATACAATAAATGCAGTTACACCCATGAAAATAAGTGCAAAAATAACAGGTGAGGTGGAGGATGTGATAAAAGAAGTAAAATAATCATCTGCTGCAGCAGCCTTTGCCTGTCCTGTCAGGTAGACTACAGCATATTTGGTGATCCATCCACCGATCACTGCGTAATAAGTCATAATAAGAACAGGTACAAGAAAAGTCAGAATGCCTAAGAATTTCCACTTGGGCTTCATTTCAGCATAAGCACCGATCGCACTTTTCTGAGTGCGGCGGCCGATTGCGATATCAGATGTAAGCAGGGTAAATCCAAATGTAAGTACAAGTATAAAATAAATGATTAAAAACAGACCGCCTCCATCTTTAGCTGCAAGATATGGGAATCTCCATAAATTGCCTACTCCTACAGCACTGCCGGCTGCGGCAAGGACAAACCCGAGCTGTCCTGAAAAATGATTTGATTTCCTTTCCATAATAGATAATCTCCTGTATGATTTATGTTTGCATAAGTACGATAACATATGTTAATATATAAGTAAAATGAATGTTTTTGCTAGTATACATTAAAAAAAGTAATGGATAAAAACAGACAAGAAGTAAGGATCGTAAATGAAGGAAATCAGAGACAGATATGAAATTTTTTTGAAGGTATGTGAGACTGGAAGTTTTTCGAAAGCAGCAGAGGCGCTAAACTATACACAATCGGGAATCAGTCAAATGATGGCCGGATTTGAGGAGGAACTGGGAGTACAGTTATTTGCAAGAGCTAAAAAAGGTGTAACTCTGACGGATAATGGAAGAATGCTGATGCCTTATATACAGGAGATGACAAATCAGAAAGATAAACTTAGACAGGCTGCTTTTAATATTAATCATAAAATAGAAGGAAAACTCAGAATAGGAAGCTTTTCCAGTGTAACTGCAATGTGGATGCCGGAAGTGATCCATTATTTTAACAGAAATTATCCACAGGTTGAGGTGCAGATCTTTGATGGAAATTATGATGAGATCAGAGACTGGATCATACATGGGCAGGTGGACTGCGGATTTCTGTCTTCGATCGTTGCAGATAATCTGAAGTTTTATCCATTATGTGAGGATCCTCTCTGTGCTGTGATGCAGAAAAATCATCCTCTTGCAGAAAAGAAAAGTGTGAGACTGGAAGAACTGTTGGAGTATCCTTTCATTATAGAGACTCCGGGATGTGATAATGATATTTTGCATTTATTGGAAAGATGTGGGAAGGAGCCAAAGACTTCTTACAGTTTTCGTGATGATACGCTTATTATGGCATTTGTGAAAAATGGGCTGGGAGTGACGATCTCACAGAAGCTGGTTATGAAGGCGTTTGCCAATGATGTAGAGAGCAGACCTCTTGAACCGGGGAGATCCAGAATTATTGGGTTGGCATTTGTAAAAACAATGAACTCGGTTGTGACGAAGATATTGTTGGAATATCTAAAGGGGATGATGTAGTATTTTGCAGTGAAAAGAGTCCTGTTTTATGGCATATATGGCATGAAAATAAAAAGATTGTCAAATTATGGAATTAACTGTTGACATTGTGGCTTTTCGGTGTTATATTAGATGAGCTGTCGGGAATAATTGTTCGTAAGATAAAAACAATTTAAATAGATTTCTGAAAGAAAAAAGAAATTCCAAAAAGTGCTTGACAACTTAAAACAAACATGTTAAAGTAACCAAGTCGCTTGAACAGAGCTGACAGTCATACATCTGAGGAGCATTTCGAGAAATCGAAAGAGTCCGAAAAACTTTGAAAAAACTTAAAAAAGTGCTTGACAAAGAAAAACAGATGTGATAAAGTAAATAAGCTGTCGCGAGACAGACAACCTTGATAACTAAACAGTGAAACACATACGATTCTCGAAAATTCT
>NZ_JAJDML010000080.1:0-9572 GCF_020594215.1 Blautia sp. DFI.1.216 | reverse complement strand
AGTCTCCATACTGCTTTTTCGTTTGCACCACCTTCGATTCTTTCCTTAACGATTTCACGATATCATTTCTAATACTAATTTTACCGTATTTTTCAGATTCAGTCCATCTTTTAATCCCAGTCGGTAGAAAAACTCTTCTGTTTCTGGCATGGGAATGGCGGAGATCATGAAGTCGTATCCGCTTTACACCAGACCGCTCAATTCCGGTAGGGCTTTTTAAGGCCCTAAATGCGTAGGTTGGTGCTTTGTTGCGATATGCTCCACGGTTACGGTGTATTGTTCATATTCTGTTTTCGGGAATCTTTATGAAATCTTCAAAATTGCCCGGTATGCTATCCGTAAAATCAAAGAAAGGACTTGATTATATGGATATGATTTTGAAAACGACTGACCTCTGCAAAAATTTCAAGGGGCAAATGGCGGTAAACAATGTGTCACTGAACATCCGGCGCAACTCGGTTTATGGTCTGCTGGGGCCGAATGGGGCTGGCAAATCCACGATCTTAAAAATGCTCACCGGCATTTTGCGCCCCACATCGGGAAGCATCGAGTTTGACGGCCACCCGTGGAAGCGGAATGATCTGGAGCATATCGGTGCTTTGATTGAGATGCCCCCGCTTTACGAAAATCTGACTGCATACGAAAATCTCAAAGTCAGAACTACATTGCTCGGCCTGGACGATGCACGAATTAACGAGGTATTGCAAATTGTCCAGCTCACGAATACCGGCAAGAAACGGGCCGGGCAGTTTTCTCTTGGTATGAAGCAGCGGCTTGGTATTGCTATTGCATTGCTGAACAGTCCCCAGCTTTTGATTCTGGATGAACCGACTAACGGCCTTGACCCTTTAGGGATTGAGGAACTTCGAGAGTTAATTCGCTCTTTTCCCCGCAAAGGGATTACAGTTATTTTGTCCAGCCATATTCTGTCAGAAGTCCAGCAGATTGCAGATCATGTGGGTATCATTGCTGGCGGCGTCCTTGGATATGAGGGAGAGCTTCGCGCCGGTGAAGATTTGGAACAACTCTTTATGGATGTTATTCGCAGAAATGGTAAGGAGGGATATTAAATGGAGATGGCATATATTCAGGCAGAGAACCTAAAGCATAAGAGAACTTTCACAAAAACGCTGATCGTTCTGGCCCCGTTTGTAACTGCGCTTATGAACTTTTTTGCCCCTCTTTGGTTCCAGCTCAATTCTTATAATTGGTGGTATAACCTGCTTTATCCTGGATTCCTTACGCTCACCTGTGCCTTGATTGAACAGCGGGATAATGGCAAACTAAAATATCGTGCCGTTGCTTCATTGCCTGTTTCGCAGAACAAAGTCTGGAAAGCAAAAATTGGAGTGGCCGGTATTTACTCCTGTGTGGGGAATTTCATTTTCCTGGCGCTAAATCTGTTGGGCGGTTTTGCAATATTAGTTATCAACGAAATTCCCCTGACAATCGGAATTTGCCAGGCTGCGGCCGGAACAGCTTGTATTGTCATTGCAAGCCTATGGGAAGTTCCGCTGTGCTTATGGTTATCAAAAAAAGTTGGTATCTTTGTCACGGTTATTCTTAATGCCGGACTTGGAAGCGTTTTAGGGATTTTCACGGCTACAACCTCTTTGTGGATGATCTGCCCGTATAGCTGGGTGCCGCATCTTATGATTTCCGTGTTAGGTATTTTGCCTAATGGTGAGCCGGTTGCAGATCAGAGTACGGCAATGGCATTTTGGATGATTATACTTGTATTGGTCATTTCGCTGGCCTGGTTTGCGGCGCTGTCATTTTTAACTGCAAGATGGTTTGAGAAAAAGGAGGTGGGGTAACTATGGTATCTGTGGTTCGCTGCTGGAAAGCAGAATATCAGAAGTGTAAACATAGCATTTTGCTCTATATGCACAGCATGATTCCGATTATATGTGCGGCGATTTTTGCGGGTTACTATCATATATCCAGATGGGAACTGGCAACCAAAATCAGTGCCTATCTGGAAGTGCTGGCCGTTGCGTTCCCGTTTCTGATCGGCATTATTGTGGGTCTGGTTGTTCAGATCGAAAATCAGGCCGGGCATTATCAGCTTTTGTTGGGAACAATCCCATCTCGCATGGCAACGTATATTGGTAAACTTGGTTTTCTGATGATCTGTGCTTTTGGCGCAACATTTTTAGCGTTAGGAACATTCGCTGCACTATATAGGGATGCTCCGGCAAGCCTTTACCTGAAAGCAGGGATTCTATTGTTGATTACCATGCTTCCCATTTACCTGATTCATTTGTTTGTGGGAATGAGCTTCGGAAAAGGTGCATCTATGGGATTGGGAATTGCAGGGAGTTTAATAGCTGCCCTTATGATAACAGGGCTTGGTGACGCTACATGGAAATATATTCCCTGGGCCTGGGGCGTTCGTGCTATGGATTACACTGTGCTTGCATGGGATAGCCCCCAACTGTATGCACAGGTAAAAACCGATTTTTTCAGCGGTATGATTATTTCTGTATGCTGCACTGTTTGTCTGCTGATTGCCAGTTTGGTTTGGTTTCATGGTTGGGAGGGAGGTAAAAACAGTGAATAAAAAGTGCCTGTTTGCCGTGGTAATTGTGCTTGTAAGTCTTATATGCTTATCGGCCTGCGGTGCGCTCCGCGATACCGCCGATAAAAATAAGGCGTTAAATGAATCTCTGCCGTATTATGAGCTGAACGCCGCAAACTATGATGAAATTTCATATAACGGCCTGACATATACCATAACGGATGAATGTCTTGAAATGTCAGAACTGCAAGAAGAAATCGGGCAGGTATCGAAACGCTTCAAAAATGTGGCGGGGGAAGATTTCAGTTTCGGCTACGTTTACAGTATTGTGGATGTGGATATAAGCAATGCCGTAGCTGTAAATATCAACAATGAATATCGGAAAGCTGACATTAAAAATAATGATGAGTAACCTCGACAATGTGGTATAATGGGGCGGGAGGTGATTTTTTGACCCACTTACTTGTAGTTGACGATGAAGTTTCTATCTTGGAATTGATTAAGAACAGTTTGGGGAAAGATGGATATTTGATAACAGTCTGTCAAAATGCGGATGATGTAGACATCAAAAAGCTGCATTTCTATGACCTCATTCTTTTGGATGTGATGATGCCTGGCACAGACGGGTTTGAGTTTTGCAAACAGATCAGGAATATGGTAGACTGCCCGATTCTCTTTCTGACCGCAAAGACATTAGAGGAAGATATATTGTTTGGATTGGGCATCGGTGCGGATGATTATATTACGAAACCTTTTCGTATTCAGGAGCTTCGCGCCCGTGTCGCGGCACATTTACGCAGAGAAAAAAGGGAGCATCACAGCACACTTTCATTTGAGCCTGATATAAGATTTGACCTTTCCGCAAAGGTACTGTATGTTTCAGAACAGCCGGTTCCCCTTACCAAAAGCGAGTATTCAATCTGTGAATACCTTGCGAAAAACCGGGGACAGGTTTTTACAAAAGAACAAATCTATGAAGCCGTTTTCGGGTTTGATGGAATAGGCGATAACTCTACGATCTCAACGCATATAAAAAATATTCGTGCGAAATTGGAGCATTTCAAAATAAGTCCGGTCAGCACCGTATGGGGGATAGGATATAAATGGGAGTGAAAAAGAAACCTACATTGAAAATATTGTTTCGCCAGTTTGCTATCTCCCTCATTGTCATGCTGGTAGCGGCAATTATTGTCCCTTCTGGTTTGGAGGGACTTGCTGTAAATGCTGGATTAGCTACAAGAGCAAATCTAAGTGAATTGCAGGTAAAAGAGATCATTCCAACGCTGACGATTGCCCCGGATATTACAAAGGTTGTGCTTCCACAGGGATGCGGCTACTTAATTCTGGACAAGAACTTTAATGAGCTTTACAGCAATATGGACGATGATGAAAAAGAAATTGCCCTGCTGTACGCAAAGGGAGAATATATTGAATATGCTACGGGGAGGCAGTTTGCACTTGTTGTCCGGGAAAACGAATTTTGCGTTTTAAGGTATTATATTGGTTCTCAATTTACAGTGTCATGGCTACCGGAATATTTTCCATCTCCTGACACGCTTGTGTTTATCCTGATGGCTGTAAATTCGCTGCTGGTCATTATCATACTGACCGCCAGATTTGCTAAGAACCTGCGTACACAACTGACCCCGCTTTTTGAAGCAACTGCGGAGATTTCAAAGCAAAACCTTGATTTTGAAGTAGGACACGCCAAAATCAAAGAGTTTGAAGATGTCCTTGCATTTTTTTCAGATATGAAAGATAATCTGAAAATTTCGTTAGAACGGCAATGGAAAACCGAACAGACACAGAAAGAGCAAATCGCCGCGCTTGCCCATGATTTGAAAACGCCTCTGACGGTTATTCAAGGAAATGCTGATTTACTCACAGAAACAAATCTTGATGATGAGCAACGATTATACGCTGGTTACGTCGTGGAAAGCTCCGGCCAGATGCAGTCATATATTCAAACCCTGATTGATATATCACGGGCGGCGGTTGGTTATCAGCTCCATATTGAAAGTATAGACTTGCCAGCGTTCATGCAGCACTTGTTCGGTTATATGGAATCACTATGCCGGACAAAAGAAATCCGGCTGCAAATGAATACTGTTTCACTCCCTCAAATGCTGAAATTTGATAGGGTGCTGATAGAACGTGCTATTATGAATGTTATCAGTAATGGGCTGGACTACTCCCCGCAAGGCGGAACGCTTTATGTGGATGTTCAGAGTAACAACGGTTTCGTGGAAATTTTAGTCACAGACGAGGGAACGGGGTTTTCTAAAGAGGCATTATGCCACGCACAGGAACGGTTCTATATGGGCGATCAAAGCCGCAATTCAAAGTTACACTTTGGTATGGGTCTATATATTACAAATTCGATTATGGAACAACATAATGGTCAGCTTATTTTAGAAAATTCAAAAGAAACCAGCGGCGCAAAGGTTACTATGAAACTTCCTTGCTGATTTTCCGATAGTGTAATGGACGTCTTTTATGTCCGTCCATTTTTCAAATCTTTATGGAATCTTCAAAAATTCCTCTTATCATGTATCTAAAGAAAAAACATCTGCCCAGCGGCAGAAAAGAAAAAAACGCTGCTGGGCAGACCCATTTTCACGCTTAATTTATATTCACTGGTGGCGGTTTTGAGGAATCAAGGCCACTGCTTTCTTTCTGTCATTCCCAGCAGTTAAAGGCATGGCGGCCCACGGGAGGACGCCGCCATGCTGTTTTACTATCATTATAATCTAATCCACTTCTACCGCTTAAAAAAAGCCTTGCCCCGCCACGGGAATATTCCGGCTATGAGTATGAACTATACCATGTAAGAAAACAACAAAACGCTTCAAATCGTCGCCCGGTAGGTTTACGACCTGCCGGGCGATTTTTGTCGATTTTCGCGGATTGTCATTTCCGGCAAAAAATCAGATGGAAAAGGAGGCGGTCAGCAGACCAGGGCCAGCATAGGCCCCTGACAACGGACAGGATCATCCTGCTCACTCTCCACGGAAAGGGCTGGTACTGTACCATGAAGCCGTTGACTACTTCCGGGAAAGGAAGCGTCAGCGTGGCTGGGAAACATCCTTTGAAACGCTGCCGCTTTCGGAACTGGACACGCTATGCACGATAGATCAGTACCCCAGCGACAGTTTTATATTTCCGGCCTATCCATATACATTTTTTCCTGCACTATACTCATATCGCTTTATCCTCCTTCAAATATTGCTCAACATGTTCCAGACCATAGATCTTGTCCTCTACATAGCGGGTTGGCACCCGTCCGAGAATAACATAATAGTTCTTGCTTTCCAGATCGGCATTCATTCTTTCCACCACCCGGTAAGCAAACGAAACTGATAATCCAAAGAGTTCTGCAATGTCTTCCACTGATAAATACATTTTTCTCTTACGCATGAAACCATTCCTTTCCCTCTTCCTGTGGAATCTCACAAGTATCTTCCACTCCGTAGAAACGCTTCACAAAATACTTTGTCGGAACTTTTCCTCTAAGCGTCAAATATCCCTGTTCTTCCAGCTCCTTATTCAGATTGCCAATGATCTCATAAGCCGATGTCTGTTTTACCTCCAGAAGTTCACATATATCGGCTGCCTTTAAAAATAATTTGTTCTGCATAATCAGTACCTCCTGTGTTTTGAATATTTATCTCTTCATATACTCTGTACTGGCAAATGCAAAATCGGACATCATTTTCCGAAATTTAGCAAATTATTTTAATTTTACAGTTTCCATATGTGTTATCGCTGAACCATGGAGTTAATATCATTGAAAAAGGGTATAAAAAAACAGTCTGCCCTGACGGAAAATATTTCCATCAAAACAAACTGTTCTTCATATTCACACTAATTATATTTTCTGAGCATAGTTACTTTTGCGAAAATCTCAGATAACTCCGGAAAGAAAACAAAGAAAAAAAAGATTTTTTAACTCCATTTGCACTCCACCGGAACATCCAGACAGCCCGCAAAACCTTTATTTATGGGCTTTTTCGCAATTTAGTCCGCTACTCAAACTCCAGACAGACAGTATGCCATATAAGTGAAAATCGTTGATTTTAAAGCATTTTCAGGAACTATCAACCACTAAAATCTATATGAAAAAAAATAAAAAATGCAATAAAAATGCAATCGAAGTACATCCAGATTTATAGTATAGACCAGCAAACCTCAATATCTTCCCTCTATAGACGTTCAGAAATGAGCGTCTATTTTTGCTTTAAAACATACTGGTACTAAACTTAGAATTATAAAATATATTTTAGGATATTAAAAACAATTTTCACTTTTAAAAAAAATGGTATAATATTTTATAATTTAAAATTAGGAGGCTCTGTATGCAACAAAATTTATTTTTTCCTGTATATAAACAATTAGAAAAAGAGTTAGACGAATTAAGCTATTTTATAACCTTTGATAAGAAACAGTTAAAAACTTATTCAATTAAAATTTCTGAATTACTTTTAAGAACAGTTTCTGAAATAGAAAACATATCTAAAGAGTTGTGCAAACGTGAAAAAATTAAATTCTATGATAAAAATAAACATATCCGCAAAGTGGTATATTTTAACGACTATTTCGAAAAACTTGAAGACTTATTTCTTTTATCAAAAAAATATGTGTCGTTTGACCTAGATAACTGTAATGAAAATATATTTGATGTTAAGCTTGTTCCGTTTAAAAAAGATAAAACATATACGCTAAACGGAAAGACTAAAAGTATCTGGTCTTGGTATTATGCCTATAATAAAATAAAGCATGATAGAGTAAAATTTTTTAGATATGCAAATTTAGAATGTTTAATTAAGGCTTTAGCTGCCTTATTTCTACTCAATATTTATTATTTAAACAAAACATTCTATTCAGAAAATTCCTATGATACAGATTATATACTCGAAAAAATAGAAGGATTTTCAAAAATATTTTCCGTAGATTATACAATGGCAATTTCTGATGATGAAAGAATCTCACCAAATTTAAAAGATACTTTTTTTAACCCTATTGAATTTTTTAGAATAGGTCGTGAATCATCAACATACTTATTGTATTCTGATTATGTAATTAGAACTTCTTCTGACGAAGCTGCTGATATGTTAGATAAATTAGAAGGAAGTGTTCACTTATTTAATTCCGAAACTCACACTTTAAGAAAAAAATATGACAATTATCAATATACAGAACATACAACTCAATGTAAATTAGTTGCAAAACTAAATAGGGAAATAGACGTTCAAAAATGAGCGTCTATTTTTTTACCCCAAAACCAGAAAGGATGTGATACTACGAAGAAATCACCACCGCCGGAGCGTTCCCCTCCACTTCCAAACCAGCACCCGAAACCAACCATCAAACACAACATTCAGAGAGGACCGGTACATCTATATGGAATTAAAATTCGTTATCCCCAACATGGAAAAGACATTTGGCAACTTGGAGTTTGCCGGAGAAGACAAAACAGAGCAGAGAAGAATCAACGGACGCATGGCGATACTCTCCCGTAGCTTCAACCTGTATTCAGATGTACAAAGGGCGGATGATATTGTGGTTATCCTCCCTGCCGAAGCCGGAGAGAAGCATTTTGACTTTGAGGAACGTGTAAAGCTCATCAATCCCCGTATCACCGCAGAGGGCTATAAAATCGGCACAAGGGGCTTTACCAACTACATTTTGCACGCTGACGATATGATAAAAGCGTAAGGAAAAGGAGGACATCAGACTATGAGATTAGCAAACGGAATCGTAATTGACAAGGAAGCAACTTTCGGGGCATTGAAGTTTTCTGCCCTCCGCCGTGAGGTTCACCTCCAGAATGAAGACGGCTCGGTATCAGAAGAAATCAAGGAGCGTACCTATGACTTAAAATCCAGAGGACAGGGGCGTATGATTCAGGTTTCCATTCCTGCCAGCGTGCCATTAAAGGAATTTGATTACAATGCAGAGGTGGAAATCATCAATCCTGTGGCAGACACCGTGGCAACGGCTACCTTTCAGGGGGCAGCGGTGGACTGGTACATCAAGGCGGAGGATATTGTCCTGAAAAAAGTGACTGCAATAAATCCGCAGCCGCCGAAGAAAGACCACCTAACAGCAAAATAACTTGATAAACCTATTGCGTTTTATAAATAATAAAAGTTAAATTCCCCTCTATTTCTATTGGGAAAATTGTTGTTTTAATAAAAAATAAATGGTAGTATTATGTAAATAAATATTTAGATAAGGGGTGTCTATATGAAAAAACTCGTCGGAGAAATGTCGGATTTATTGAATAAAATCGTAAAATTTTCAGATGACTATGCAGACGTCAAAGATATTTTTCTTAATGACTCTACAATGGAGTTGGCAGAGGATGCAATAGGTTCACTTAAATTTTTAAATAATTCTAGGAAAGCACTATCAATTATTAAGTTCAAATATTTCTTAAAAGGACTTAACTATGAAAATGCTGATAAAGAAAGTATTGAAAAACTAATTAGATATGTAGATAATCAATCCAAAGCTGAATTCATTACAAACTCTTTTGACAAAATAATTTCGTCAAATTCAAAATTAGCCTGCTGTGTAATGGGACTAATGTTAAATGATATAGGACAACATAATGATGATATATCACAAGAAGATTTGATAATGTTAAATGCACTTCCTATGCTTAATGATTTCGACATAAAAAACTTTCATTATTTATATAAAATTTCCTCAAAAAATCACAAAAGTAATCATAATATTTCCCCAAAAGATATTAAGGAATGCGTACAATTATACAATATTACTCGTAGAAATTTATATTTAACAATGGGAGTATTAGAAAAATATAACTTGATGGACAAAAACATAGATGTTGATTTAGACATAGACGAGGATAACTTAGACTTTAGCAGCGTAGATTGTGATGAAACATATTATTTCAATTCAATAAGCCAAAAATTATACACTTATAGCAGTATGTTATTTAAAGATTAAAATAACACTTTTTATCTATTATACACCACTTTACAAGTTTTGTGATTGATGTTTCTGATTGAAAATCAATGAATCC